>NZ_JBEOSA010000003.1:0-230096 GCF_040302625.1 Kitasatospora sp. NPDC097643
AATGCTCCCCCCACCACCGATATCAACACACCCGCCCCCACACTCCTTCCCCCCCCCCCGCTCTTCCGATCCCGCGGAGCGAGTCCCCCCGGACTCGCTCCGCACCGCCTCGTCGCGCGGCCTCGGCGCTGCCGCTCCCCCCGACTCCCCGGCAACCCGCCGTTCCCCCCTGGCAGCACCCTCCGGCGAGAGCGGTCCGCACAGGCCCCGGCGAGCCCCCACCCCCGGGGACGTCGTTGATCTCACGCTAACAAACCGCGTGGTTGGTTTGTCAATACTCGGTTCCACGAAACATCCACAATCGTGGTGACGGGTTCCCGCCGGGCGGAACCCGCTGGACCAGGCAGTTGTGGGCCCGTCGGGGCATCCGCGGTCGTACGGCGGACACCGGGACGGGTCTCGGGCCGGGCGCGCGCCGCCGCGGAATCCAACATTCCGAGCATCATGACAGCACGGAGTGACACTGCGCGAGTGCTCAGCGCAGCAATCGGCGCTCCTTGGCCACCGCGACCGCGCCGGCCCTGGTGTCGACGCCCAACTTGTCGTAGATCCGCCCGAGATGGGTCTTCACCGTCGCCTCGCTGATGAACAGCGCGCGGGCGATCTCCCGGTTGCCCAGACCCTGCGACAGCTGGGCCAGGATGTCCTGCTCGCGCTCGGTGAGCTGCGGCAGCGGCGCCCGCATCTGCGCCATCACCTTGGACGCGACCGGCGGCGAGAGCACCGTCCGGCCCCGCGCGGCGGCGTGCACCGCGGCGAACAGTTCCTCCGGCCGCTCGGCCTTCAGCAGGTACCCGGTGGCGCCCGCGGCGATCGCCCGGGTGATGTCGGCGTCGGTGTCGTACGTGGTGAGCACCAGGACGTGCGGTCCGCCGGGGGTGGCGGTGATCCGCCGGGTGGCCTCCACGCCGTCGATGCCCTCGCCGAGCTGGAGGTCCATCAGCACCACCTGCGGCGTCAGCCGGGCGGCCAGCGCGACCGCCTCCTCGCCGGTGCTCGCCTCACCGACCACCTCGATGTCGCCGGCGCTGGCGAGCAGAGCCAGCAGGCCGGCCCGGACCACCGCGTGGTCGTCGCAGACCAGCAGCCGGACGGGGGCGGTGGACCCGGCGGAGGCAGCGGGGGGCGGGGTGACGGCCGGGCTCATCCGTGCTCCAGGGGGATCATGGCGGAGACGACGGTGCCCTCGCCCGGGGTGCTTTCCACGGTCAGCGTGCCACCGAGCTGCCGCAGCCGGGCGCGCATCGCCGGCAGCCCGTAGCCGCGGCCCTCCCGGCGATCGCCCGTCGGGCCCGTCGAGCCGGACGACCCCGGCGGACCCGGCTCGAAGCCCCGTCCGTCGTCGGCGACGTCCAGCACGGCCTGGTCGCCCAGGAACGACAGGGTGATCGCGGCGGCCGACGCGCCCGCGTGCTCCCGGACGTTGGCCAGCGCGCCCTGGGCGATCCGCAGCAGCGCCGACTGCGCCGCCGCGGGCAGCGGCACCGGCGTGCCGTCCAGGTGGAAGCGGACCGGCAGCCCGCTCTCCGCCGACTCCCGCCCGGCCAGCGCGCGCAGCGCCTGGTCCAGCGGACGGCCGTCGGCCAGCTCGGCCGGCGCGAGGTCGTGGACGAAGCGGCGGGCCTCGGCGAGGTTGCGGGCCGCGACCTCGGCGGCGGTCCGGACGTGGGTACGGGCGGTGGCCTGGTCGGCGTCCCAGGTGCGCTCGGCGGCCTGGAGCAGCATCTGCTGGCTGGACAGCCCCTGCGCCAGGGTGTCGTGGATCTCCATGGCGAGCCGTTCGCGCTCCGCCAGGGTGCCCTCCCGCCGCTCGGTGGCGGCGAGTTCGCGGCGGGTGCGGACCAGATCGGCGATCAGCGCGCGCTGCCGGTCGGCCTGCCGGGCCATGAACAGGAACACGCCGGTGGCGAGTGCCGCCACGGCGGGCGGCAGCAGCACCAGGGTGGCGTCGGCCCCGCCCGGCAGCCGGATCTCGGCGATCACCACCAGCAGCGTCAGGGCCGCCACCAGCGGGATCGCCGCCCGGGCGGGGAGCGTCCGCAGCCCGGTGTAGATCAGCGGGACGGCGCACCACGCGAAGCTCGGCGCGAGCAGCACCAGCACCACCCACAGGGCGACCACCAGTGCCAGCGGCCAGCGCCGTCGCCGGTGCGGCCCGGGCGGGCGGCGGTGCGCCAGCCAGGAACCGGCCGGCTGGGCGACGGCCAGGGTGGCGCTCAGGCCGATCACCCAGGGGATCCGGGGGCTGCCTGCGTGGTGGGTGAGGTACCGGCTGAGCGAGGCGACGAGCAGCAGCAGGAAGGCGGAGTCGAGCAGCAGCGCCAGCCGGCCCGCGTCCGGGTCGCCACCGTCGCCGCCCTCGTGACCGGCCGGCCGGTCGGCGGCGGGACCGGCGGTGGGGCCGGCCGCGGGGCGGGGCTGCTGCACGGGGGACTCCTCACCGGAGGCGGCCGGCGGTGTCCGGCGGGGGTGCGGACACCGGCACCGGCGGGACGGGCACAGGCGGGACGGGGGTAGTGGCGCGGACGCGGACCCGAGTGCACTGACCTGCGCCGATCCCTCGATGGTGACCCGTCCGGCCCGGTCCCGCATCAGCCGATCGGCTGACACCGGTGTCCGCCGTCCCGCCCGGGCGCTCGCGCCGGTCCGTCGATGTGGCGGCGCCCGGCCCGGCCGGAGGATCGGAACGTGCCGCCGGGCGGGCCCCGCCCCGCCCGGTACCGCCCCCCCGATCCCCGTACCGGACCCGTTGAGGAGCTGGACCATGAAGAAGACCTCCGTGCGCACCCGGGTGCTGACCGGCGCCGTCGCCGGCGCCGCGCTCGCCGCCGCCACCGTGGGCGCCGTCTCGGCCAGCGCCGAGACCGCCGAGACCCCGGCCGCCCCGGCCGCGGTCAAGGTCGACACCCAGAACAAGAACCTCGCCCAGAGCACCGGCCTGACCATCGACGCCGCCACCCGCGCCGCCCAGGCCACCCTGGACGCGGCGGCCAAGGCCGGCCAGCACGTGTCGGTCGCGGTCGTCGACCGGGACGGCGTCACCCGGGTGCTGCTCAAGGGCGACGGGGCCGGCCCGCAGTCCCCCGAGTCGGCGCAGCGCAAGGCGTTCACGGCGGTCTCCTGGAACGCGCCGACCTCGGAGCTGGCCAAGCGGCTGGCGCAGGCCCCGAACCTCAAGGACATCCCGGGCACGCTGTTCCTGGCCGGCGGCGCCCCGGTGCAGTCCAAGGGCGCCCCGGTCGCGGCGATCGGTGTCGCGGGCGCGCCGAGCGGCGACCTGGACGAGCAGTTCGCGCAGGCGGGCGTCGCCGAACTGGCGAAGTGACGCGGCCGGCGGCCTGAGCCTCCCGGCCGGTCGGCGCGTTTCCGCTGCGCGGGGCGTCCCGACCGGCCAGGATGATCACCATGCCGAAGATGACCGATGCCGAGTGGCGGGCGTTCCTCGCCGAGGGCACCCGCACCGCCAGGCTCGCCACCACCCGCGCCGACGGCCGCCCGCACGTCGCCCCGGTCTGGTTCCTGCTGGACGGCGACGAGCTCGTCTTCAACACGGGCGCCGCCACCGTGAAGGGCCGTACGCTGGCCCGCGACGGCCGGGTGATGATCTGCGTGGACGACGACCGGCCGCCCTTCTCGTACGTGCTGGTGCAGGGCACCGCCCGGCTGAGCGAGGAGCTGACCGAGGTGCGCGAGTGGGCCACCCGGATCGCCGCCCGGTACATGGGCGAGGGCCTCGCCGAGCAGTACGGGGCCCGGAACGGCGTGCCGGGGGAACTCCTCGTTCGGGTGAAGATCGAGAAGGTCACCGCAGAACACGGGGTGGCCCTCTGAAAAGCCGGTGCCGCTGTCAGTGGCCCGTGGCAGGCTTCCCGGTATGACGGCGTGGACCCTCAACGACATCGAACGTGCGATCCGCTCCTCCTGGGGTGTCGACACCTGTGCGCCCGAGGACCTGGCCCTCTGGCGTCCCGACAATCCCGCCCGCGGCCAGTGCGGGGTGACGGCGCTGGTGGTGCACGACCTGCTCGGCGGCGAGCTGATGATGGGCGAGGTGCACGTCGGTGGGGTCCGGACGGACCTGCACTGGTGGAACCGCTTCGCCACCGGCATCGAGATCGACCTCACCCGCGAGCAGTTCGGGCCGGACGAACTGGTCAGCCCGGGCCGCCCGGTCGCCCGCCCGGCCCGGCCCGGCCGGCTCCAGGCCCAGTACGAGCTGCTGCGCGACCGGGTGGCCGTCGAGCTGGCGCGCGGCCACTCCCGGTTCCCGCTGCCGCAGCGCGCCTGCGCCTGATCCCGGGCCCGCACTCCGCCCCAAGGCCCCACCCCGCGCGCCTGCCGACCAGGCGTTCTGACGTACAGTCAGCGACATTGGTGGCGGCAGTGGCGACGGGAGTGGGGCGATGACCGGGACGACGGTCGGCTTCGTGGGGCTGGGCGCGATGGGCAGCGGCATGGCCGGCAGTCTGCTGCGGGCCGGTCACGCCGTACGGGTCTGGAACCGCTCGCCAGAGCCGGTGGCCGCCCTGGTGGCCCAGGGCGCCGAGCCGGCCGGCTCGCTCGCCGAGGTGTTCGCCGCCGACACGGTGGTCTCCATGCTCGCCAACGACGAGGCGGTCGAGCGGCTGCTGCTGGACGAGGCGCTGCTGGCGGGCGCCGCGACCACCCTGCACGTCAACATGGCCACCGTCTCGGTCGCGCTCGCCGGGCGCGCCGAGGAGCTGCACGCCGCGCACGGCGTCGGCTACGTCGCCGCGCCCGTCCTCGGCCGGCCGCCGGTCGCGGCGGCCGGGCGGCTGAACATCCTGGCCGCCGGGGAGCCGGCGCTGCTGGACCGGGCCGAGCCGCTGTTCGCCGCGATGGGGGAGCGCACCTGGCGCTTCGGCGACAGCCCGAGGCAGGCCAACACCGCCAAGATCAGCACCAACTTCCTGCTGGCCTGCGCGATCGAGTCGATGGCCGAGGCGTGCAGCCTGGCGGAGGCCAACGGCGTCCGGCCCGTCGACCTGATCGAGATGATCTCCGGGACGCTGTTCCCCGGGCCGATCTACGCCGGGTACGGCGCGATGGTGGCCGAACAGCGTTACGAACCGGCCGGGTTCAGGCTGCCGCTGGGGCTCAAGGACGTCGGCCTGGCGCTGGAGGCGGGGGCCGCGCGGAACGTCCCGCTGCCCTTCGGCAGCCTCCTGCGGGACGCCTTCCTGGATGCGCTGGCCCACGGTGACGGGGACAAGGACTGGGCCGCCGTCGCGGCCGTGGCCCGGCGCCGGGCCGGTCTCCCCACCTGAGCGGGGTTCCCAGGGCGTTGACGGTTCGACCGGGGGCGTGCGTCGTGGTGGCACGCGCCCGGCGTGAACGGCGCGCCCGCCGTCGGCAGCCCGGAATAACCGGCGCTGGGCGGGTGCTCGCACCTCCGTCCGTACCGTCCGACCGGGGGAGTTTGCGATGACCGACCAGCCGACCGGCGCCGACGCGCCGCGCAGGTTCCTGTTCCTCAACGCCAGCGTGCGCACCGACGGCAACTCCGAGCGCCTCGCCCGGCTGGCGGCCGAGGCGAGCCTGCCGGCCGGCGCCGAGCAGCGCTGGCTGCGGCTGACCGAGCACCCGCTGCCGCCCTTCCAGGACCTGCGGCACACCGGGGACGGCCGCTACCCCGAGCCGGTCGGTCACGAACGGACCTTGCTGGACGCCACCTTGGCGGCCACCGACCTGGTCTTCGTCGCGCCGCTGTACTGGTACTCGCTGCCGACCACCGCGAAGCTCTACCTCGACTACTGGTCGGCCTGGTTCCGGGTGCCCGGGGTGGAGTTCCGGGCCGGGATGGCCGGCGGCACCATCTGGGGCGTCACCGCCCTGGCCGGCGGGGACGACAAGGCCGATCCGCTGATCGGCACGCTCCGGCTGACGGCCGAGTACATGGGGATGCGCTGGGGCGGCGCGCTGCTCGGCAACGGCACCCGCCCGGGGGACGTGCTGCGCGACGAGCGGGCGCTGATCGCCGCCAAGTCCTTCTTCGCCGACTGAGGCGTGCCGGCGGGCGGCGCCCCCGAGGCGTTCTCCCGGACGCGCACCGAGGCGTTCCCCCGGCGCGCGTTCGGCGACGCCAGCGCCCGGCGACGCCCGTGGGCGCGCGCCCGGCGGCTTCACGCCTTCCGGGGCCGTGCGATACGGTCTTTCGGGCGTGTACCCGTCACCCCTCGCGGTCATCTTTTGGTAAAGATCAAAAGCCTTGTCGAGGGACGGAGTTGGGCGATTCGGGCGCGCTTGTCCCGTGAGCGGGGCGCGACGTGACACCCGCCTTCCGGATCGGCCGGATCGTTCGGTAATCTCCGTCGGACTTTCAAGCTTCGCGGGGGGTATGCGGCGCGTTCAGCCGTCCCGCCGCGCCCCGGGCCTCGCCCGGATACTCCGTGAGGTCTCCTTGTCCATACGTCGCAGTCTTGCCGTGGCCGGCGCCGTCGCGCTGACCTCCTCCCTCGTGCTGACCGGCGCCCAGGGCGCCATGGCCGTCGGCGCCACCGCCACCCCGTCCGCCGCCGCCACGCAGGCGAAGAAGGCGGAGAGCGAGGAGCTCGGTCTCACGCTGAACGGCGTGCCCGGCTCGTTCATCGCCGGCGGTGACGCCCGCGATTTCACCTTCAAGATCGACAACTCGACGAAGCACGACTTCGTCTTCCTCCCGCTGCTCAAGTTCAAGAACAAGGCGGGCTCGCTCAAGGCGAAGGACCTCAAGGTCCAGTACCAGCTGCCCGGCGGGCAGTGGCAGACCGGTGTGGTCGCCCCCGGTGGCGGTGACAGCGACGACGACGCCGCGCTCTTCCTGCTCGGCAACGTCGGCGACAACGGCAACCCGGTCGACGACGACCTGCTCGCCGTGAACCGCGGCAAGAACGTCCAGATCAAGGTCCGGGTCGCCTTCACCCCGGAGGCCCCGCTCGGCAAGGCCGCCGTCGTCCCGGTCGTCTACTCCGCCGAGCTCGACGACGACACCCACCTGCCGGTCGACGAGGGCGGCTTCAGCTGCGAGGGCATCAAGGGCGCGGGCTTCGTCATCAAGGCGAAGGGCGACAAGCCGAGCCCGACCCCCACCCCGACCAAGACCGGCAAGCCGAGCCCGACGGCGACCGCGACCACCACGCCGACCCACACGCCGACCGCGACCGGGACGCCGACCCACACGCCGACGGCGACCACCTCGCCGACCGCCACCGCCACCGCCACCGCGACCGCCACGGCCACGGCCACGGCCACCGCGACGGCCACCGCCACCGCGACCGGCACCCCCACCGCCGAGCCGACCACCACGGCCGCCAGCCCGTCCGCGTCCGCCTCGACCGCCGCCCCGGCCCCGGCCGAGAGCAGCACCGACGCCGCCGGCCCGGTCGACATCCCGGTGTCCGTCCCGAAGGTCACCCCGCCGAAGATCACCCCGGCCGCCGTCACCAAGGCCAAGACCACCGCCGACAACGGCGACAAGGCGCTGGCCCAGACCGGTGGCGGTGACAACACCACCGCCATCGCCGGCGCCGGTGCCGCCGTGCTGGTCGCCGGTGTCGGCACCCTCGTGGTGCTGCGCCGCCGCAAGTCCGCCCAGCAGGGCTGACCCGGCACCGACCCCGAGGGGGCGTGAGGCGGCCCGCCGCCTGAGAGCCTCCGGCAACCGGCCCGCGACACTGCCCGCCGATCGCCGGAGGCTCCACGTACCCGCCGCGCCGCCCGGCCGTCCATCGGACGGACATCCGGGCGGCGCGGACGGTACTCCTCCGTCACATAGGATGTCCGGCCGGAGGGGGGCGGATCCGGCGGGGAGAGGGACAGGTGCGGGAAGTGCGCACGGGACGGGCCACCACCGACTACGAGGCGGCGACCGGGCGGATCGCGGGCCTTCCGGTCCGTAGACACCACATTCTGCTGGTCGGCTGGACGGTGCTCTGGTTCTTCCTGGTCGAGCCCAGCGGCGGCTTCTCCTGGCACTACCTGCGCCAGGGCGAGCAGCTGCTCTTCAGCGACCAGCCGGACGGCGGGCTCTCGCTCTACGCCCGCCACCCGGAGCTCCAGATCGGCCCGGTCAGCCTGGCCGCCGCCCGGCTCACCGCCCCGTTCTCGGCGCACACCGGCCAGCTGCTCGCCGAGGCGGCGATGTCCCTGCTCGGCCTGGTGATGCTGGTCCTGGTCGGCCGCACCGCCGCGCACTACTACCTCGGCACCGGCACCAACCACCGCCGCCTCCAGCAGCGGCTGCTGATCGCCGGGCTGGCGTTCATCCCGATGTGGGTCGAGGTCTCGGTCCGCTTCGCGCACCTGGACGACGTGCTGGCGCTGTTCTTCACCACGCTCGCCGCGCACGCCCTCGCCCGGGGCCGGGCCCCCATGGTCGGCGTCTACCTGGCGCTGGCGGTGGACTCCAAACCCTGGGCGATCGCCTTCGCCCCGCTGATCCTGGCCCTGCCGCGGCCCGCCTGGCTGCGCACCGCGCTCTGCTTCGCCGGCCTGGTGGCGGTCGCCTGGCTGCCGTTCTACCTGGGCAACCTGGACACCATGGCCGCCGCCAAGTTCACCATCCCCAACCAGCCGGCCTCCGCGCTGCGCTGGTTCGGGGTGACCGACCCGGCCACCCCCTGGTGGGACCGCCCCACCCAGTTCGCGCTCGGGATCGGCCTCGGCAGCGTCGCCGTCTGGCGCGGCCGCTGGCCGGCCGTGGTGCTGCTGGGCGCGGACGCCCGGATCCTGCTCGACCCGAGCGTCTACACCTACTACACGGCCTCGATCCTGCTCGGCACGCTGCTCTGGGACGCGGTCGGGCAGAAGCGGCTCGTCCCGTGGTGGAGCTGGATCGCGCTGGCGGCGCTGTACGGCGGCACGCTGCTGCTGCCGTCCGATCCGGCCCGCGGCTTCGTCCGGCTCGCCTTCGTCGTGGTCTCGGCGGCGTACGTGCTGCTCTGGCCCACCCAGCAGACCCGCCGGCCGCGTCCACCGGCCGACGGGGGCCACGGGCGCGGCGGCCGGGCGTCCCGCCGGCGCGAGCGCGTCCTGGTCGGCGCGGGAGCCTGAGCGCCCGCCCCGGCGCGCGCTCAGCGCCTCGGCAGGCTCAGCGGTGTTCCAGCAGGTCCCGGGCGTCGCTCGGGACCTGCTTCGGTGAGGTCCGGCGGCCGCGGCCGAACAGCAGCGCCACCAGGGTCAGCCCGCCCGCCGCGCCGAGCAGCTGGGCGAGCACGAAGCCGGGCACCGACCCGGGCGCGATCCCGGTGTAGCTGTCGGTGAGGGCCCGGCCGAAGGTCACCGCCGGGTTGGCGAAACTGCCGGACGAGGTCGCCCAGCAGGCCGCACCGATCCACAGCCCGACCGCCGCCGGGACCAGCCGTCCGCGCCCCGCGGCCGTCAGCCCGAACACCACCAGCAGCAGCACCCCGGTGCCCACCGCCTCGCCGAGCCAGAGCGCCGGGCCGTCCCGGTCCTGTCCGGAGAGCTCGACGAACGGCCGCGCGAACATCGCGTTGGCCAGGCCCGTCCCGGCGACCGCCCCGACCAGCTGGGCGCCGACGTACCCGGCCAGCTCGGGCAGCGACGGGCCGCTGCCGCCGCGCCGCCCGGTCCACCAGGCGCCCGCCGTCACCAGCGGGTTGAAGTGGCCCCCGGAGACCGGGCCGAGCAGCTCGATCAGCACGATCAGGGCCAGCGCCGAGGCGCCCACGTTGGCCAGGAAGCGCACCCCGCCGTCCGCGCTGAGCGCGCTCGCCCGGATGCCCGAGCCCACCACGACGGCGGCCAGCGCCGCCGTCCCGACCGCCTCGGCGGCCAGCCGTCGCAGCAGGGGAGGTCGTACCAGGGGGGTGGGCGGCGCGGTGATCGTGGTCATGGCGCACATCGTCGGGGCGTACCGTCCGGCCCGGCAATTGTGGGTTCGGTCGAAACGACTTGACCCTCACGCGACGGGAGGGCCGAGTGTGGTGGCAGGACGAAGGGAGCGACCCCGATGAGCGGCAGTGACGGCTACACGGTCGGCGCCGTGGCGAAGATCGCCAAGGTGACCGTCCGCACCCTGCACCACTACGACGAGATCGGCCTGCTGTCCCCCGAGGGCCGTACCCCCGCCGGCTACCGCCGGTACGGGGACGCCGACCTCGACCGGCTGCAGCAGATCCTGTTCTACCGCGAACTCGGGTTCCCCCTGGAGGAGGTCGCGGCGATCCTGGACGACGACTCGGTCAGCCCGAGTGAGCACCTCCGGCGCCAGCACGAGCTGCTGACGGACCGGATCAGCCGTCTCCAGGAACTCGCCGCGGCCGTCGAACACGCCATGGAGGCAAAGAAGATGGGCATTCAGCTGACCCCGGAGGAGAAGTTCGAGGTCTTCGGCGAGCACTACCAGGAGGAGTGGGAGAGCGAGGCCGAGCAGCGCTGGGGCGACACCGAGGCCTGGGCGCAGTCCCAGCGCCGCACCGGCGAGTACGGCAAGGAGGACTGGCTGCGGATCAAGGCCGAGGCGGACGCGCTCAACGACCGGCTGGTGGCGGCCTTCACCGCCGGCCGGCCCGCCGACGGCGTGGCCGCGATGGACCTCGCCGAGGAGCACCGCCGGCACATCTGCGACCACTTCTACGACTGCACGTACGCCATCCACCGGGGCATCGCCGGGATGTACGTCGCCGACCCGCGCTTCACCGCGACCTACGAGCAGCTCGCCCCGGGCCTGGCCCAGTGGCTGCACGACGCGATGACCGCCAACGCGGACCGGCACGAGAACGCGTGACCGTGCGATCGAACAGGTCCTAGGGCGAGATCCGTGAGACCCGCCCTGTAGGGCCGGTCTGACAATTCGCGCCCGGCGGGAATTGCCAGACCGGCGCTAGGCCACCCCGCGCCCGAAGGAGCGCCGGTAGGCGGTCGGGGAGGTGCGCATCACCCGGCCGAAGTGGTGGCGGAAGGTCGCGGCGCTCTCGAAGCCGACCGCCGCGGCGATCTCCTCCACCGTGCCGTCCGGCGACTCCAACAGCGGCAGGCTGGCGGCGATGCGCTGGGTGACGACCCAGCGCATCGGGCTGGTGCCGTTGCGGGCGGTGAAGTGCCGCAGGTAGGAGCGGTCGGACATCCGGGCGGCCCGGGCCAGCAGCGGGACGGTCAGCGGGGAGGCGAGGTGGTCCAGCGCCCACTGCATGCTGCGGGCGATCCCGTCGTCCTCCTGCTCGACCGGCCGGACCGCCGCCTCGATGAACTGGGCCTGCCCGCCGTCCCGGTGCGGCGGCACCACGAACCGGCGGGCCACGCTGTTGGCCACCCGGGCGCCGTGGTCGCGGCGGACCAGGTGCAGGCAGAGGTCGATCCCGGCGGCGCTGCCCGCGCTGGTGAGCACGTCACCGTTGTCCACGTACAGCACGTCCGGGTTGACCCGGACGGCCGGGTGGCGCTGCTGGAGCAGTTCGGCGTACCGCCAGTGGGTGGTCGCCTCCCGGCCGTCCAGCAGTCCGGCGGCGGCCAGCGCGAAGGCGCCCGAGCAGATCGACACGATCCGGGCACCGCGCTCGTGCGCCGTCCGCAGCGCGGCGACCAGCCCGGAGGGCACCACGCCGCTGAAGGCGTTCGGCACCCCGGGGATCACCACGGTGTCGGCCGCCGCCAGCTCGTCCAGCCCGTGCCGGGCGGTCAGCGCGAAGCCGCCCACCGCGTCGAGCTCCGTTCCGGGCCGGTCGGCGCACACCTTGAGCCCGTACCAGGGCGCCGCCAGCAGCCCGCTCAGCTCGGGCCGGGCCAGCCCGAACACCTCGACCACCACGCCGAGTTCGAACGGCGCCATGCCGGCGAAGGCGTACACCGCGACGTCGTGCACCGGCTCCGGCCGGCGGCCGATGCTGACGGCCACCGGGTACCCGCCGGCCCCGGCGGGCCCCTCGACCTGCTGCTCATCGCGCTGCCCGGTCATGCGAACCCCCTGCTGACGGTGGCGGGACGGCGGTGAGTGTAGCCGTTCCGGCCGGCCCGAAATCTCCTTCGAACGACGCACGAAGGCCCGGCCTCCCCACCGGGGAAGCCGGGCCCTCGGCCGTTCACCGGGCCGGCGGATCAGCTCGCGGGAGCAGCCCGCGGATCAGGCCGCGCGGTCAGGGCGCGGGATCAGGCCAGCGAGGCCATCCACGCCTCGACGTCCTCGGCGCGGCGCGGCAGGCCGGCCGAGAGGTTCTCGTTGCCGTCGGCGGTGACCAGGATGTCGTCCTCGATCCGGACGCCGATGCCGCGGTACTCCTCCGGCACGGTCAGGTCGTCCTGCTGGAAGTACAGGCCGGGCTCGACCGTGAGCACCATGCCGGGCACCAGCAGCGCGTCGACGTGCTCCTCGCGGCGCGAGTGGGCGCAGTCGTGGACGTCCAGGCCGAGCATGTGGCCGGTGCCGTGCAGGGTCCAGCGGCGCTGGAGGCCGAGCTCCAGGACCTTCTCGACGTCGTACTGCGAGCCGTCCAGCAGGCCCCAGGCGAGCAGCCGCTCGGCGAGCACGCGCTGCGAGGCCTCGTGGAAGTCGCGGAACCGGGCGCCCGGCTTGACCGCGGCGATGCCGGCCTCCTGGGCGTCGTACACGGCCTGGTAGATTTTGCGCTGCAACTCGTCGAAGCGGCCGCTGATCGGCAGGGTGCGGGTGACGTCGGCGGTGTAGAGGGTGTGGGTCTCCACGCCGGCGTCCAGCAGCAGCAGCTCGCCGGGGCGCACGTCGCCGTCGTTGCGGACCCAGTGCAGGGTGGTGGCGTGCGGGCCGGCCGCGGCGATGGTGCCGTAGCCGACGTCGTTGCCGTCGACCCGGGCGCGGCGCCAGAAGGTGCCCTCGATCCAGCGCTCGGAGGTGGCGACGGCCTGGCCGAGCTCGCGGACCACGTCGGTGAAGCCCTTGACGGTGGCGTCGCAGGCGGCGCGCAGCTCGCCGATCTCCCACTCGTCCTTGACCAGCCGCAGGCCGCTCAGGAACTCCTTGAACTCGGCGTCCCGGTCGGCGTCCAGCGCGTCGGCCAGGGCGGCCTCCAGCCCGGCGTCGTAGCCGCGGACGATCCGGGTGGGCACGGCGGAGGCCTTGGCGAGCTCGCCCAGCTCCTCGGCGGCCTTGCGGACGTCGCGGGCCGGCAGGCCGAGCAGCTGCTCCTGCTCGCTCAGGCTGTGCCGGCGGCCGACCCACAGCTCGCCGTAGCCGTCCAGCCAGAACTCGCCGTTCTCGCGGTCGGAGCGGGGCAGCAGGTAGAGCGTGAACGCGTGACCGGTCTCGCCGGTCGGCTCGGCGACGAGCACCGCGTCCTCGGTCTGGTCGCCGGTGAGGTGCACGTACTCGCTGGCGGCGCGGAAGTTGTAGTCGGTGTCGTTGGAGCGCACCCGCAGGTTGCCGGCCGGGACCACCAGGCGCTCGCCGGGGTAGGCGGCGGAGAGCCGGGCGCGGCGCTCGGCCGCGTACGGGGCCTGGGCGACGGGGGTGAGGCCGTGCAGCTCGGTGTCGGCCCAGCCGGACTTCATCGAGGCGGCCAGTTCGTCGGAGACCTCGCCGTACAGGCCGTTCTTGCGGCCCTTGAACTGCTGCGGCTCCTCGCCGCCGACGGCCTCGGGGTTCTCGGCCACGCCGGGGGTGCGGTCCTCGGTCACGTGCAACGCCTCCTTGGGGGTGGTACCGCCGCCCTCGGGGGGAGGTGTCGGATCGCGACACGCGCGGGCGGCCGTGCGTCCCATGGTACGGACGACCGGCCGCCCGGTTGTTCGGGGGCGGAACCCCTGCCCGAGCCGGAGCCGCCGCTCGAACCGGCTCCCGCTCGGACCGGCTCCCGCTCGAACCGGAGCCGCTACTCGAACCGCGCCGCCAGCAGCATCAGGTCGTCGGTGGCCGCTCCGGCGTCCGGGGCGGGGCAGCCGGCCAGCAGGTGGGCGCAGAGCCGGTCCGGGTCGATCCGCACGTCGCGCGGGGCGTCGGCGGCGGCCCGGCGCAGGTTGGCCTGCCCGGCGTGCAGGGTCGGGCCGCAGCGGCGGGCCAGCCCCTCGGTGTACAGCAGCAGGGTGTCGCCGCGCTCGGCGGTGAACTCGACGCCGGGCGCCTCCCAGCAGGCCAGCATGCCGAGCGGGGCGGAGAGCGAGGTCTCCACGAACTCGGCGCCGTGCCGGCCGACCAGCACCGGCGGGCAGTGCCCGGCGCCGGCCAGGGTGACCCGGCGCTCCTCGGGCTCCACCCAGGCGTAGACGGCGGTGGCGGTCCGGGTGGGCTCGGTGGTCTTGAGCAGCAGCTCCAGGTCGCCGAGGACGGAGACCGGGTCCTCGCCCTCCAGCACGGCGTAGGCGCGCAGCGCCGCCCGGATCCGGCCCATCGCGGCGGCGGCGCCGGGGGCGGAGCCGGGGCCGGCGCCCGGGCCGTCGCCGGAGACCGAGCCGACGGTCAGGCCGACGGTGCCGTCCGGCAGCGGAATGGCGTCGTACCAGTCGCTGCCGCAGGAGCGGTCCAGACCGGCCGGGACGAGCCGGGCGGCCAGCCGCAGCCCGGTGGTCTGCGGGAGCCGGTCGGGCAGCAGGCCGCGCCGCAGCGCCTCGGTGGTGCGCCGGATCTTGTCGGCCTCCAGCTGCTTGGCGAGCAGCGGGGCGGCGATCTCGCAGTAGCGGTGGGCGAGTTCGCGCTGGCGCTCGGTGGGCTCGGCGGGCTCGTCGTAGAACCAGACGGCCGCGGCGAGCGGGCCGTCCTCCTCGGTGGCGAGCGGCAGGCCGTAGCAGCCGCCGAGGCCGAGGTGGCCGGCGAGTTCGCGCAGCCGCTCGCCGGTGGCCGGGTCCCCGGTGAGGTCGGGGCAGTACAGCCGTTCGGGCCGGTCGTGTTCGCGCAGCAGCCGGGCGAGCAGGCTCTGCTCCGGCGGGACGGTCTCCAGCGCGCCGAGGCTGGCGCGGTCGAGGCCGAGGCCGACGGGCTGGCCGGGGCCGCCGCCGGGCATCAGGGTGACCAGGACGCCGCGACGGGCGCCGAGCAGGGCGGCGCCGGAGGCCAGGACGGTGTCCAGGGTGGTGGCGAGGCCGCGGGCGCGGGCGAGCTGCTCGGTGTGCTGGTGCAGGCTGGTGAAATCGGACAGGCGTCCGGCCAAACGGTCCTGCAGTCCGGCGGCGGGCAGCGGGCGGTCCTCCGCCGCGCCGTCCGGCGTGTCCGGCGTGTCGACGGGCCCGGGGAAGCCCGGAGGGTCGAGGACGGTGAGCCCGCCGGCGCAGCCGGCTTCGGCCGGCTCGGAGGGTGTCGACGACGGGTGGGACTCGGTCATGCCGCCACTCCTGACGCGGTGCTACGTGCCATGCGGAACCCCCAGGTACGGCCGATGTGGAGCGAGCACGGCCAAAGGGCGTGTTTCGCCTCGAATCGCTACTACTCGTCATTGATCGACAGCAATGCCACCACTTCTACACAGGCCATTTGGGGCATGTCCAGATCCGGGACGACGCGGTGGCCGGTTCCACGTCCTCCGCGACCCGGTCGGGGGGCGCGTCCGGTCCGGGTGCGCGCCGGTCGGGCCGCGAGGCATGGAGCGGGCCGGAAGCGGGCAGACTCGGGAGAACGGACCCGGCGGCCGTCCGGATCGTATGCCCGCGCCGCCGGGGAGCCGGGCTGGCCGGAAGTCTCTCACTCGTACGGTGGAACCAAGCGCGCCCGGGCGGCGTCCATCCGGTCGCATACGGGATTCTCGTTCCAAGGGCTTTTCCAGTGCGCGGCCCTTCTCATGTCGTGCTCCACCCGTGCTCCACGTCGTCGCCGCGCCGTCCGTCATGCCGCCCGCCCCGCTTCGCGCTGTCCCGGGGCCGTGCCGCGGCGGGCCCGCCTGGTGAGTCCCGAGGGATGCCGGTGGCTCGGAGTGAACCGAGCGGTCAGGAAAGGAACGAGCGCCATGCGTGAGAACCCGAGGGACCGGTCGGAGGCCCGTCCGCCCGCCACCCGTCCGCAGCCCGCCGAGGGCCCCGTCGAGAGCCCGGCTGAGGATGCCACCGAGGACGCCGCCGGGGCCGACGCCGTGCGCGGCCGCCCGGAACGGCTGGCCGCGGCCCTGACGGCCGCCGTCGAGCACCGCTGGCCGGTGGTGCCGGGCGCGGTGCTGCGCGGCGGGCGCTGTTCCTGCGGGGACGCGGACTGCACCGTCCCCGGCGGCCACCCGCACGACCCCGCGCTGCTGGCGGCCACCACGGACGCCCGGATGGTGCGCTGGTGGTGGGAGCGGCAGAGCCCGGACGCCCCGGTGCTGGCGGCCACCGGCACCGCCGTCTCGGCGGTCAGCCTGCCCGCCGCGGCCGGCGCCCGCGCGCTCGCCTACCTGGGGGCGCTGCGGCTGCCGCTCGGGCCGGTGCTGGCGATGCCGGGCCGGTACGCGATGCTGGTGGCGCCGTACTCGCTCGACGTGCTCGGCGAGATGCTGGCTCAACTCCCGTGGGTGCCGGGCTCGTTGCACTACCACGGGCCGGGCGGCTTCCTACCGCTGCCGCCCGGCGGCGCGGCCGCCCGGGTGCGCTGGGTGCTGGCGCCGCGACCGGCTGCCGACGGTGGGGTGTGGCTGCCGCAGGTCGGGCCGCTGCTGGGCGAGTTGGTGGAGGCGGCGGTCCGGCTGGACCGCGGCCGCTCGGCCTACTGATCGACAGGACGCCTTCCGGGCAACGGATCCGGCACCGCCCGGAAAATGAAAAGATCCGGCCGCTGGCGACGGGGGATGCACCAGCGACCGGACTCTTTAGACAGTAACAAGGATCTGCGCCCGCGCCAATTTCCAAGACGCCTTCCACGCCCGGAAATTGCGGGTCCACCGCGACAATGTGACGCGTATCACCCTGATCCCGGCGTCCTTTAGTTCAAGGTGACCTGACGGTTCACCAGGTTCGCGCGGGCGCGCCGCTCCTCGGCGGTCAGCGGGGTCTCGTCCGCGAGGACGGCGGCGAGCCGCTCGGCGAACTCGGCGGCCGGCTTCTCGCAGTCGGCCGCGGTCATGGCGAGCGGGAGGTCCCAGACCGGCACGGTCAGGCCGTGCGCGCGGAACGAGCCGACCAGGCGGGTGTCCGCGCCGAGCGAGGCGTCACCGGCGGCGTTCAGCCGGGCCAGCGCGTCCAGCAGCTGCTCCTCGGGGACGGTCATCACCCAGCGCAGGTGGTTCTTGTCCGGGGTGCCGCACCAGTAGGCGGAGTCCACGCTGCTCAGCTTCTCGGTCGGGATGGCCGAGGCGTTGGCGCGCTCCAGCGAGGCGGCGACCTCGCCGGTGGCGGTCTCGGCGTCCTCCAGCCAGAACTCGAAGCCGGTGTGCACGGCGGGCGTGAACGCGGCGGTGACGTCCAGCAGGTCCTGAAGGCGGCGGCCGCCCGGGACGGTCCGGCGGGCCGGGACCGGGCTGCCCGGCTCGGCGGTCAGGGCCAGCTCCAGGGCGTCCGCGAGGTCGCGGCTGAGGTCGCCGGAGGCGGACTGGGTCTGGAGGCCGAGCAGGATCGAGCCGTCCTGGCGGCGCAGGGCCGGCCAGGCCAGCGGCAGCACGGTGGCCAGGGTCACCGACGGGACCTCGCCGTTGGCGCCCTCGGCCACCCCGGCGGCCAGCGTCAGCGGCACCGTGGCGGCCGGCACCAGCTCGCGCAGCGCCACCCAGTCGGCCTCGCCCGGCAGGCCCTCGAACGGACGGTGCACCAGCTCCTGCACCGCGTGCGAGGCCTCCCGGCCGTGGCAGGCCTTGTACCGGCGGCCCGAACCGCACGGGCAGTTCTCGCGGGCCCCGACCACGGGGACCTCGCCCGTGACGGCGGTGGTGGACTGACGCTGCGGCGCCTTCTTGGCGGCCTTCTTGCCCATGGTGCGGCTCTCCCGGGAACGGTGGTCCTGTACTCCGGGAAGCCTACTGACGTTCCCCCGGCGCGCGGGCACGCGCCGGGGTGGGCCGGTCGGGTCTCACGCGCTCCGGGCGTCACCACCGCCGCGTCGGGCGTGTCGGGCCCGGGAGGGCAGTGCCGCCCAGACCGTCACCTCACCGGGCGCGTCGCGCACGCCCCAGTCACTGGCCAACTGGTCGACGATGCTCAGGCCGCGACCGCCGCGCGAGGTCAGCGAGGGGCTCGCGGGCACCGGCCGGGTGACCGCGCCGCCGTCGGTGACCTCCAGGGTGAGCACGCCGTCGGTGTGCATCTGCCAGCGGACCAGCACCCCGCCGTCCGGATCGCTCCCGTCCTCCTCGTGCTCCCGGCCGCCCGGCGCGGGGTGCGCCGCGGAGGGGACGCCGACCAGCACCTGGTCCACCACCTCGGCCCGGGCGCTGCGGCCGAGCGCGGGCAGCGGCCCGAGCGGACGGGCGTACCGACAGGCATTGCTCAACAGTTCGGAAAGGATCAGTACGGCATCATCAATGACCGGTTCTGGTATCTCCCGATCGCCTAGATCTCGACGCAGCCGGCGCCGTGCGACCCCGACACTCGCTGGGCCGTGCGGCACTGCCATGGTCGATGAAGTCGGCACTTCACGCGCCACCATCAACGCCACCCCCGGACCTCCTTCAGCGTATGCCGAGGGAGAGATGCCCCTTGGTAATGCGTCGGAAACGACCACCGGACGATCCCGCGAGTCCATTTCGAGCGACGCGACCGAGGGTGGACGAGAGGTCAATCCGTGCTCACCCTCTGTCGCCCGGCTGAGCAATTTCCGGCAATAAACGTGCGCGGAAGGTTTGGCCGCCGACCAGAACGATCAGATCCCCGGGAGCCGCGGGCGGATCACCGGCCGAGCTGCGCCAGCACCTCGGCGGGCCGGTTGGTGATGATCGCCGACACCCCGAGCTCCAGGCAGAGCTCCACGTCGGCCGGCTCGTCCACCGTCCAGACGTGCACCTGGTGGCCCAGCTCGCGCAGCCGGGTGACCAGCTGCGGGCGGGCCCGCACCAGGTCGATGCCCGGACCGGCGATCCGCGCCCCGCCCGGCAGCGGCGAGCCCGGGCGGAGCCGTCCCAGCAGCGGCAGGGTCCGCTCGAACAGGAACACCCGGCGGTACTCCGGCGCGGCCCCGGCCACCCGGTTCAGCGCCGTCGAGGAGAAGCTCATGATCCGGGCGGACGGGCGGTCGTGCTCCTGCTCGGCGCCGATCTTGAAGCGTTCCAGCATCCGCAGCAGCTCGGCCTCCACCCGGCCGCGGAAGCGCACCGGGTGCTTGGTCTCGATCGCCAGGTCCACCGGGCGGCCGCAGTCCACGACCAGCTCCAGCAGGCGCTCCAGCCGCAGCACGCCGCGCAGCTCGGGGTCGGTGCTGGGGCGGCCGGTCTTCCAGGCGCCGAAGTCGTAGTCCTCCAGCTCGGCGAGCGTCATCGCCGAGACGGTGCCCTGGCCGTTGGAGACCCGGCCGATCCGCCGGTCGTGCACGCAGACCAGCTCGCCGTCGGCGGTCAGCCGGACGTCGCACTCCACGGCGTCCGCGCCCTCGTCGAGGGCGCGCCGGTAGGCCGCCAGGGTGTGCTCGGGCAGGGCGTGCGAGGAACCGCGGTGGGCGATCACCTGGACGGGCTGCGCGGTGCGCGGCGCCGCCGGGGACAGGTCTGGGCTGGTCACACGCCCAACGATAAGCGGCGGAGGTGACGCGGAGACGAAGACGGCCCCAACCTGTGGGGCCGTCTTCGGTGCCGTGCCGGAGGTTGCCGCGCCGAAGCCGGACCGCTCCGGCGGTGTGCGGGGTCAGTCCTGCGGTGCGCGCCGGGTCAGCGGGGTGAGCGCCCAGGTCGCCAGGGCCGGCACCAGGAAGGCGAACAGCGAGGCCGAGGTCCACTCCTGCGGGGTGAAGTGCAGCGTCTCCTGGGCCTTGGTCCAGAACTCCGTCCAGCCGTCGGAGACCGGGGTCGGCGCGATGAACTGGTAGACGGCGAAGCCCAGCGCCCACGGCAGCAGCATCAGCCAGCGGGACGGTGCGTCGGCGGCGAGGTTCCAGCCCTTCCGGCCGGCGCCGAGGAAGTAGTCCACCGCCAGCACGGCCAGCAGCGGCACGAACACCGAGCCGATCAGGCCGAGGAAGTTGGTGTAGGTCTCGGTGAACTCGGTGATCTGCAGCCCCAGGACCGTGGTCAGCAGGCCGATCCCGCCGGTCAGGATCCGGCGGTCCACCTTCGGCAGCAGGTTCTGCACCGACATCGCGGTCGAGTAGACGTTGGCGAAGGACTGGTCGGTCTCGCGCAGCACCAGCACCAGCAGGAACAGCCAGCCGGCCCACACGCCGAGGAAGGAGTCGAAGATCTTGGCCGGGTCGCCGCCGGACTGCAGCAGCGCCACCAGGCCGAGCGCGTAGCACCAGACCTGGGCCAGGGTGTAACCGGAGAAGCTGCCCCAGAAGGCCGAACGCGCGGTGCGCGAGTGCCGGGTGTAGTCGGCGGCCAGTGGGACGAAGGAGATCGACACCGCGATCATCGTGTCGGTCGCCTTCAGGAAGCCGTGCCAGTTGCCCGCGCCCGGGTCGGGCACGCCCTGCCGGCCCAGCTGGACGGTGAAGTACACCATCGCCACCGCGACCGCCCCGGCCACGAAGCGGCGCAGCACCGCGATCGAGCCGAGCGGCCAGATGGTCAGCACGGTGGTCAGCGCGCCGGCGAGCAGCACGAACAGCCAGCGGTAGCCGTCGGTGTGGGCGACGGTCTGTGCCCCGGCCGCGATCGTCAGCAGCTCGAAGACGCCCCAGCCGATGCACTGGACGATGTTCAGCACCGTCGGCAGGTAGGAGAGCCGGGTGCCGAACAGCCCGCGCAGGCTGGCCATCGCGGGCGCGCCGGTACGGGCGCCGATCAGCGCGGCCACCCCGAGCATCGCGGTGCCGACCACGGTGCCGGCCACGATCGCGGTGATCGACGCGGCCAGCGACAGCTCGCTGCCCTGGGTGCCGAGCACGGAGGCGGCGGTGCTGAAGCCGATCAGGCTGACGCCGAGGTTCATCCACAGCGCGAAGTGGTCCCGGAAGCGCAGCGTGCGCGGCGGCTCGGTGTCGAGGACGAGCGGCGCCTCGACCCGTGCGGGGTCTTCCGGTCGGTCCAGCACGGAAGAGGATGGCGAAGCAGGCGGCATGGCCGATACTCCCTACGCCGGCATTACCCGGACAGGTTCCGGCGGTCAGCGCCCCCTCGACGGTTTGCCCGGGAATCCGGTGGCGTACGGTCGACCAGCGCACTCTCAGCCTGGTGGGTCCAAGCTCCCGCGTGTCAGTTTGGAGCGACAGGCTAACCGCCAGCAGGGTGAACGCCAAGGCCAGGGGGTGTGCGGTCCGCATCGCGGGACAATTCGGCGAGGGGTGGGGAGCCCCGGCCGGAAGGTCGTCGGGCGCGGCTGTCGGCCCCGGCTAAGGATTCTTATGAGTTCTTCAGAGGGGTCCTTACGGCAATCGAATCGGCAGTGCGAAAAACTATGGTCCTTGGTTCTGTCAGCTATGGAGGTCGTCCGTGAGCACCGAGCGCGAGGTTGGGCCCACCGGGCCGAAGGGGGAGCAGCCCTCGGGCGGACAGGCTGCGGTCGGCCCGGCGTCCGATGCCGCCGCTCCGGGCGGGCACACGCCGACCATGGCCTTCGGCCGGATCCCCGAGCCGGAGGCCGCGGCGCCCGAGGGTGCCGCCGACGCGGCCGATGCGGCTGCCGAGGGTGCTGCGGCCGACGGCGGCCACAAGCCCACCATGGCGTTCAGCCGGGTGCCCGCGCCGGAGGCCGCCCCGGCTGCCGAGGCTGCTGAGGCCGTCGAGGCCGCGGATGCTGCTGAGGCCGCGGTGACCGACGCCGCTCCGGCGGAGGGCGGGCACCGGCCCACCGTCGCCTTCACCAAGGTTCCCGCGCCGGAGGCCGCCCCGGCCGTCCCGGTCGAGGCGCCCGCCGCCGAGGCGCCGGCCGCCGAGGCGTCGGCCGTCCCCGCCGAGGCGCCCGTCGTCGACCCCGCGACCGGCTACATCGACGCGCCGCCGCCGGTGCTGCCGCCCGCTCCGTCCGCCGCCCCGGCCGCCCCGGTCGACCCGGAGGCCGCCGCCGCTGCCCTGCCGCCCGGTGCCAACCCGTACGCCACCCCGACCCACGGCGTCCCCGCCGCCGGCGCGCACGACCCGTACGGCGCCCCGCACGCCCCCGGCATGCCCGCCGCGCACGGCCACCACCCGTTCGGCAGCGGCCAGCCGCTCGGCGGCTGGGGCGCCGGGCACGACGGCACCGCCGGCGGCCCGGGCTACCCGGGCGGCCCCGGCGGTCCGGTCGTCGGTTACGTGGGCGACTACCCCGGCGGCCCCGGCCGCCCCGGCAAGAAGCGCGGCGCCCTGGTCGCCCTGGTCGCCGCCGTCGCGCTGGTCGCGGGGATCGCCGGCGGCGCGCTCGGCGTCGCCGTCGCGGACCGCGACAGCAACAGCCCCAGCGCCGCGTACGACCACCGCAGCACCACGGTCCAGGCCAGCACCCAGAAGAACGAGCCCGCCCCGGGCTCGATCGCCGGCATCGCGCAGAAGGCGCTGCCCAGCGTCGTCACCATCAAGGCACAGGGCAACGGCGAGTCGGGCACCGGCACCGGCTTCGTCTTCGACGTCGAGGGCCACATCCTCACCAACAACCACGTGGTGGCGCCGACCCTCAACGGCGGCAAACTGACCGTCAAGTTCGCCGACGGCAACTCCTACAACGCCTCGGTGGTCGGTCACGCCGAGGGTTACGACGTCGCCGTGATCAAGATCGACAACCCGCCGAAGAACAAGCTGAACCCGCTGCCGCTCGCCGACTCCGACAAGGTCAACGTCGGTGACGCGACCGTCGCCATCGGCGCGCCGTACGGCCTGGAGTCCACCGTCACCAGCGGCATCATCAGCGCCAAGGACCGCCCGGTCGCCTCCGGCGACGAGGCCGGCGGCCAGTCCTCGTACATGAACGCCCTGCAGACCGACGCCTCGATCAACCCCGGCAACTCCGGTGGCCCGCTGCTGGATTCGAGCGGCGCGGTGATCGGCATCAACTCGGCGATCCAGTCCAACGCCGCCCCCACCGGCCGGGCCGGCAGCATCGGCCTGGGCTTCGCCATCCCGATCAACCAGGCCAAGTGGGTCGCGGACACCCTGATCAAGACCGGCAAGCCGGTCTACGCCAAGCTCGACGTGCTGCGCAACGACAACTACAAGGGCGACGGCGCGCAGATCGAGACCCGCGAGATCCAGGGCCAGCCGCCGGTCACCCCCGGCGGTGCCGCCGACAAGGCCGGCCTCAAGCCCGGCGACGTCATCACCAAGCTCGGCGGCGTGCCGATCGAGAACGGCCCCGCCCTGGTCAGCCGGATCTGGACGCACAAGCCCGGCGAGACCGTCGACGTCGAGTACACCCGCAACGGCCAGACCCTCACCACCAAGGTCACCCTCGGCCAGCGCGACGGCGACAACTGACCCCACCCCCCGGGAAACCGTGTGCGCCGAACCCCGCCGGACCCGTTAGGCTGACCTCCGCCTGGAGAGCTGCCCGAGCGGCCTAAGGGAACAGTCTTGAAAACTGTCGTGGCGTGACCCGTCACCGTGGGTTCGAATCCCACGCTCTCCGCCGGTAGGAGAACCACCTGCGCAAGGCGGGTGCCGAGACCACTCGGCACCCGCCTTCGGTGTTTCCGGGGCGGCGGGCTTGACCCTGACACCGTGAGAGGCCGTGGAGTGGAAGCATCATGTTGAACATCGGAGACTTCGCCAGCCACGGCCGGGTGTCGGTGCGGATGCTGCGGCACTACGACGCGATCGGGCTGCTGCGCCCGGCCAGGGTCGACCCGCTCAGCGGGTACCGCTTCTACGAGGCGGCCCAACTCGCAAGGCTCAACCGGGTGATCGCGCTCAAGGAGCTCGGTTTCACGCTCCAGCAGGTGCGCGCCGTCCTCGACGAGGAGGTGGACGCCGGCGAACTGCGCGGGATGCTCAGGCTGCGGCGGGCCCAGCTCGCCGAGGCGATCGCGGCGGACGAGCAGCGGCTGGCCCGGGTGGAGGCGAGGCTCCGGACGATCGAGAGCGAGGGGACCATGTCCACGCACGATGTCGTGGTGAAGCGGGTGCCGTCCGTCCGGGTGGCCGAACTGACCGGGGTGGCGGTGAGCTACCAGCCGGAGGACATCACGCCGGTGATCGGGCCGCTGTTCGCGGAGCTCTGCCGGCGGCTGGCGGAGGCCGGGATCGCTGGGACCGGCCCGTCCGTCGCCCGCTACGAGGACGCGCCGGAGGGCGACGGCCGGGTGCTGATCCGGGTCGCCGTCCCGGTCGGGTCGTCGGTGGCGGCGGAGGGGCACGACTTCGACGTGCTCGACCTGCCGCCGATCGAGGCGGCGGCGACGGTGGTGCACCGCGGCTCGATGGACGAGTCGATGGGCAGCTTCCAGGAGCTGGCCCGGTTCATCGACGCCAACGGCTACCGCTCGGCCGGCTACGCCCGGGAGCTCTACCTGGAGTGCCCGGACGACCCGGCGCAGTGGGTGACCGAGCTCCAGGAACCGGTGGTCCGGGCGTAGGGCCGGTCGGGCGGGGTGCCGGTCCGGCGGATCTTGCCGGACCGGCACCCGGACGGCCCACTTGCCCGCTCTCCCGGGGGCGGGCAGAGTGCGGAGGTGGTGGCGGCGGGCGGTGAGCGGAGGCGGCGATGAGCGATCTGACGGACCGGCTGGCGCAGGGACTCCCGCCCGGAGCGGTGCTGGTGGACCCGGACGTGACGGCCGCCTACCGCCACGACATGGCGGGGTTCTGCACGGCCGGCACCCCCGCCGTGGTGGTGTTCCCGGAGACCGTCGAGCAGGTGCAGCACGTGCTGCGAACCGCGACCGAACTGCGCGTGCCGGTGGTCCCGCAGGGGGCGCGGACCGGGCTGTCGGGTGCGGCGAACGCCGTGGACGGTTGCATCGTGCTCTCGATGGTGAAGCTGAACCGGATCCTGGAGCTCGACCCGGTGAACCGGATCGCGGTGGTCGAGCCCGGTGTGGTGAACGCCGAACTTTCCCGGGCCGCAGCCGAGTTGGGCCTGTCGTACCCGCCGGACCCGTCCAGCTGGGAGTCCTGCACGATCGGCGGCAACATCGGCACCGGCGCGGGCGGGCTGTGCTGCGTGAAGTACGGCGTCACCAGCGAGTACGTGCTCGGGCTGGACGTGGTGCTGGCGGACGGTCGGCTGCTGTCCACCGGGCGCCGGACGGCCAAGGGCGTCGCCGGGTACGACCTGACCCGGCTGCTGGTGGGGTCGGAGGGCACGCTGGGCGTGGTGGTCCGGGCGGTGCTGGCGCTGCGGCCCGCGCCCGAACCGCAGCTGGCGCTGGCGGCGGAGTTCCCGAGCGCGGACGCGGCCGGTGCGGCGGTCTGCGCGGTGATGGCGGCCGGGCTGACCCCGTCGCTGATGGAGCTGATGGACGCGGTCACCGTGCGGGCGGTCAACGAGCTGGGGCGGATGGGCCTGCCCGAGTCCACCCAGGCGCTGCTGCTGGTGGCCTTCGACGGGCCGGACCGGGTGGACCGGCTGGCCCGGGTGGCGGAGCTCTGTCGGGCGGCGGGGGCGACCGAGGTGGTGCCGGCCGACGACCAGGCGGAGTCGGACCTGCTGCTGGAGGCCCGTCGGTTGGCGCTGCCCGCGCTGGACCGGCTGGGCACCACGATGATCGACGACGTGGCGGTGCCGCGCTCCCGGTTGGCCGAGATGCTGAACGGCGTCGCGGTGATCGCCGAGCGGTACGGGCTGACCATCGGCGTGGTCAGCCACGCGGGGGACGGCAACACCCACCCGATCGTGATCTTCGACGCCTCGGACGAGGAGGAGACGGCGCGGGCGCAGCACTCCTTCGACGAGATCATGGGGCTGGGGCTGGAGCTGGGCGGCACGATCACCGGGGAGCACGGGGTGGGGCTGCTCAAGCGGGACTGGCTGGCGCGTGAGCTGGGGCCGGTGGGGCTGGAGCTGCAACGGCAGCTGAAGGCGGTCTTCGATCCGCTGGGAATTCTGAACCCGGGCAAGATGGTGTGATGTAATACCGGCCCGACGGGCGCCCGACGGGCGCCCCACGGGCGCCTCACGCGCGCCCGGCGAGTGCCTTTTCCCGGCGTCGTGGTACGACTTTCCGATCGTCCAAGAATGGCTGGAAATGTCGATACGGGAGGGTGGCCGAACCTTTTGGGGGCGCGTTCAAGGTTCGTTCGCGCCTGTGTGGTGCACCCGGTCGTTCGTGCGGTTCCCGAGCGCCGTTTTCCTGGCCCTTGCGGGCGGCGGCCGTTCTGGTGAAAACGCAGTTCAGGGCGGGTGTGTCGGCGCACTTTCGGCCCCCCTTGGTCGTTATGCGCGCCCCCGGTGGATATCACGCTAACGGGCGAAAACTGTTCCGGGTGCTGGTGCTTTGTCGATTTGTTGCGGAAGCCTGTCTCTCGGCGTCGCAGCCCGCAGGTGTTCGTCTGGCCGGCGAACCCCGCACTTCCTGTACGGCAATGACACGATTGACAGATTTTCCTGGAGGCTCATATGGCTCGCATTCACTCCCAACGGGTGGCCGGATTCCTGCTCGCCGCCCCGCTCGCGGCCGGCCTGCTGCTGGCCGGTGCCGGTGTCGCGGCCGCCGACAACGGTGCGGGGGCCGCCACCGGCTCCAACGCCGGTGTGGTGTCCAACGTCGGCACCGGCAATGTCTTCGGCGGGGTCGACGGCAACTACGTCTCCACCCAGCAGACCGCCACCGGCTCCGGTGCCTCGAACCAGAACAACACCCTCGCGGTGAAGGACAACGCGGGCGCCATCCTGGCCGGCCAGGGCAACAAGAACATCAACGTCCTCTTCGCTCCGGTCCTCCACTGATCCCCTCGGACACCACCGACGGCGGGGGCGCCTGAGGTGGCGGACCGCGGGTGAGCTGAGCACTCGCGGAGGGGCTCGAAACCGGCCCCGGGCGCTGTCCCGCCCGGGCGACGGGTCCGGCGGATCCACGAGGTCCGCGGGGATCCACGAGCGCATGACCGGCCAGCGGAAAGGGTCGCCGCGAAACCGGCCTCGTGGGCGGTGCCGTCACCGGCACCGCCCACGAGTGCGTCCGGCACCGCCCAGGGGTGTCCGGGCCCGCCCACGAGTGCGTCCGGGCCGGTCGGGGCGACCGCCGCCGTCCGCCCGGTACGAACCGTCCGTACCCGTCCGGGGTCACCCGCCCGGACCACCCGCCCGGACCATCCGGACGCGCCCATCCAGGGCCCGCGCCCTGAGCCGTCAGCCCACGGCGGTACGGTTGCGCTCCGACAGCGCACCACGTGCCCGGGCCCGCGAGGGCGGCCCGGCCTGGGCGGCGACCGCGGCAACCGGAAGGAAGGGCGCGCGATGGCAGCGGAGGAGGAGGGCCTGACCGGCCCGGGCGAGGCCTGGCCCGCACCGGAGCCGAACCGCGACCCGAGCCAGGACCCGCACCGCGCGCCGGGCCAGCAGTCCGGCCAGCAGTCCGGCCGCGAGCACCGCCCCGAGCCCAGGTCCGTCCCCGAGCTGCTGCTCGGCCGCCCGCCGATGGCCCGCCCGCTGCCGTCCTTCGACGCCGAGGCCGCCCCCGCCGAGCCCGGCCCGCTGTTCGTGGACTGGCTGGCCACCGCGCTGGCCGCCGGCGTCCCGGACCCGCAGGTGGTCACCCTGTCCACGGTCGACGCGGACGGCATGCCGGACGCCCGGGTGCTGGTGCTGCGCGACGTCGACGCGGCCGGTACCGGCTGGGTCTTCTCCGCCGCCGCCGACAGCCCCAAGGGCCGTCAGCTCGCCGACCACCCGGCGGCCGCGCTGACCGTCTACTGGCCGCAGCTGGGCCGTCAGGTCCGGGTCCGCGGCACCGTCGAGCGGGCCGCCGACCTGGTCGCCGCCGCCGAGTTCGCCACCCGCTCCCCGGCCGCCCGGGTCGGCGCGCTGGTCGGGCGGCAGAGCGAGCCGCTGGCCTCGCTGGGCGAGTACGACGAGGCCGTCGCGGTCGCCCGCCGCCGGCTGGAGGCCACCCCGGACGCGGTCGCGGCCGGGCACGCGGTCTACACCCTGTGGGCGCACGAGGTGGAGTTCTGGCAGGGCGACGCGGAGCGCCGGCACGTCCGGCTGCGCTACACCCGCACCGGCCCGGTCCGCACCCCGGAGTGGTCGCGCACCCTGCTCTGGCCGTAGGACCGGCCGGCTACCGCCGACCGGTCAGCGTGGCGCCCACGCTGGCCAGCACCACACAGCCGATCCCGGCCAGCTGCGCCGCGCCCAGCAGCTGGCCCAGCACCACCAGGCCGACCAGCGCGCTGACCGCCGGCTCCAGGCTGACCAGCACGCTGAACACCCGCTGCGGCATCCGCCGCAGCGCGGTCATCTCCAGCGCGTACGGGATCACCGGCAGCAGCAGCGACACCCCGGCCACCGAGGCCAGCAGCACCAGCGGCGAGGCGCCGGGCGCGGTCAGCCCGTCCCAGGCCTGACCCAGCCCGAACGGCGCCAGCGCCAGCGCGCCGACCGTCATCGACACCGCGAGCCCCTGGAAGCCCTGGAAGGTCGCGCCGACCTTGTCGGTGAACAGGATGTACGCGGCGTAGCAGGCCGCCGCCCCGAAGGCGTACAGCAGGCCGACCGGGTCGAGCCCGAGGCCGTCGCCCCCGCCCTCGCCGAGCAGGGTCAGCAGCACCACCCCGCCGGCCGCGAGCAGCGCCCAGAGCAGGTGGCTGGCACGCCGGGCGAAGACCAGCGCCACCGCGAGCGGGCCGAGGAACTCGATGGTCGCGGCGGTGCCCATCGGCAGCCGGTCGATCGCCCCGGCGAACAGGCAGGTCATCCCGGCGGAGGCCATCCCGAGCAGCGCGGCCGCGGCGAGGTCGCGCGGACGCTTGTCGCGCAGCCGGGGCCGGGTGACGGCGAGCAGGACGGCCGCGGCGAAGGACAGCCGGAGGAAGGTCGTGCCGCCGACCCCGAGCGGGCCGAACAGCGGCTTGGAGAGGGCGATCCCGGTCTGCACCAGGAACATCGCGGTCAGACAGAGAAGCGGCGCCGGGATGCTCTCCGGGCGCCGCAGGACCTTCGGGAACCGGCCGGTGGACCGGCCGGGGTGTGCCTCGGGTGGTGCCGCGGAGCCGGACGCCCCGCCTCGTCGCCAGCCGCCGCGCTCACCGGCGGGCTCGCCCTTGGGGGCGGGCGGCATGGCGAGGGCCTCGGCGACGGCGGCGGCCGGCGTCGGGGCGGCGGTTTCACTGGGGTGGGGCGTGGGCATGCTGGCGAGTTTGCCGTAAGGAGTGAGGAACGGGCAAGCTCGTTACAAATATCGGGACGGATGCGGACGGGTGCGTCCGAATGGGTGGGCTCGCGCGGAGCCCACGGCGTGGTTGCCGGATTCATCCGATGGTCCGTCAGTATCAAGGCCGGGTGCGCTATCTCCGCCCCGCGGCCCTCGTCGCCGCCTCCCTCGTCCTCCTGCTGGCTGTCGACGGGACGGGCGTGAGCGCCGGGGCCACCGCCCCGGCCGCCGCCGCCGTCCCCCGCATCCGGGCGCTCACCCTGCCCGACCGCCCCGGCCCGCCCCGGGCCCGCGACACCTGGACCGGCACCGCCTTCGACGCCTGCACCGCGCCGCCGCTCGACACCCTGCGGGCCTGGTACGGCACCTCCCCGTACGGCGCGCTCGGCATCTACACCAGCGGCGCCCAGCGCGGCTGCGCCCAGCCCCGGCTCACCGCCGACTGGATCCGCCAGGCGCGCGCGATGGGCTGGCGGTTCCTGCCGGTGCACGTCGGGCTCCAGGCGCCGTGCAGCCGGCTCAGCCGCAAGCCGAAGCGGATCGATCCGGCGAACGCGGTGCAGCAGGGCCGCGACGAGGCCGCCGAGGCGGTCCGCGCGCTGCGCTCGCTGGGGTTCGGCAAGGGCGGCCCGGTCTACCTCGACATCGAGGCGTACCCGCTGAACGACCCCGGCTGCGGCCAGGCCGTCGTCGACTTCTCGCTCGGCTGGACCCAGGCCCTGCACGCGGCCGGCCACCGGGCCGGCTTCTACTCCAGCCTCGACTCCGGCGTCGCCGACCTGGCCGCCGCCGCCCGGGTCGGCAGCTCCCCGCTGCCCGACGTGCTCTGGTACGCCCGCTGGGACGACCAGGCCGACACCGCGGGCTCCGGCGCCCTCACCCCCGATCTGTGGGTCTCCCACCAGCGCGTCCACCAGTACCGCGGCAACGTCGAGGAGACGTACGGCGGCGCCACCCTCACCGTCGACCGCAACCAGGTCGACGGGCCGACCGCCGGCTGAGCCACCCGCCGGTAGGGTGGCCCCGGTCCAGCGGAGGGGGCGGCATGTCGGACGGTCAGGGGTACGGCGGCGCGGCGGGCGGGTACGGCCCCGGGCCGCAGCAGCACCCGTACGGGCAGCAGGGCGGGTACGGTCCCAACCCGTACGCCGGCGGCCCGTACCCGCAGCAAGGGCCGGTGCCCGCGAACCCCTACGCCCAGCCCGTCCCGCCCCAGCCCGTCCCTCCCCAGCCCGTCCCTCCCCAGCCCGTTCCCGCCCGGCAGGTCCCGCCGCAGGGCGGGTCGGCCGCCGGGCCCGACGGCTACCCCGGCCCCGCGCCGCGCCGCAGCCGGACCGGCGTGCTGCTCCAGTTCGCCCTCCAGTGGATCTACGCCCCGCTCTGGATCGCCGCCCTGGTGGCGTTCTTCCTGCTGCTCCTCTTCTCGGACAGCACCGGCCCGTCCGGCGGTGACGGCACCTGGCTGAAGGTCAACCGCACGTTCATCCCGCCGCGCCGCCTCAAGGCCGAGCTGACCGGCCGTCCGGAGGACTGGGAACGGTACGTCACCCCGATCCTGGTGCGCCGGTTCGCGACCGCCGAGGCCGAGTACGCGGCCGGCGGCGGCGAGCTGCGGGCCGACGGCGCCCGGCTGGTCGGCACCAGGCTCGCGCTGCGCCTCTACCGGGGCCTCGGCGCGGCCGGCGTGGTGCGGATCGCCGAGCGCCACGGCTGGTACGGCGTGCCGGCCGAGGACAAGGTGCACGTCCGGCTCGGCCGCAGCTTCCCCGCCCCGGCCCGGATCGACGCCCCCGCCCCGCACGATCCGCCAGCCGCCCCGGGCACCCCGTGGGGTCCGCAGCCGCACCGCTTCGCGCCGCTGCTGCCGCTGATCATGCTGCTACAGATCGGCTACGTGCCCCTCTACGGCGCGTACTGCCTGCTCACCGGGTGGGTGACCCGCCCGGACGACCACTGGGACCGCTGGGGCGCCCGCTGGACGGTCGGCCCGCGCGCCTTCTGGCCCGAGTTCAGCCACCGCACCGCCGCCTGGGACCACCACGTCCGCCGCATCCTGGCCCGCGACACCCGCCGCGAACTCGCCCGCCCCGCCGAGCAGTACCGCACCCTCACCGCCCCGGACGGCACCTTCCACCGCCGCATCCGGATCAACCGCGCCACCTACCGCGGCATCGGCGCCCACCACGCCCTCCGGATCGCCGCCGAGGCCGGCTGGACCCTCGACCCCGCCTACACCCCCGACCCCGCCACCTGCCTCCGCCTCCGCCGCCCCGACCACCACTGATGCCGCTCCCACCAGGATTGTCGGTGGAGTCTCCTGACGATTCGACGGATGGTCGGTAGCGCTCCGGATAGGGTCACGGGAAGGACGGATCTGGAAATCCGGGGGGATCATCCATGACCAACAAGATCTGGGAGGCCTTCGGCGGCGAGCCGGTGGCGAGGGCCGGGAGCCCGGTGCCGTCGCCCTCTCCGGGCCCGGTGCCGACGGTGCCCGACGTTGAGGTGCACCCTGAGAAGCTCCGCCCGATCGGGGAGCACGCGGATGCCCTGTTCGCCAGACTCCAGGCAAGCCCGGGCGAGGTGTCGGAGAGAGTCGGAGCCGCGAAGAAGCAGCTTGAGGCCTGGCCGTCCGGCGTGGTGGTGGGTTCATCTCTCGACGCCTGGGAGAAGAACCTGGCTGCCCTGAAGAACGATCTCGGGCAGACCGCGGAGAACATCCGGCAGACCGTCAACACCTATGTCGCCCATGAGCAGGCGGCAGCGGGCACCTTCGGCGGAGGCAACTGAGCATGGTCACCCTGCCGCAGCTCCGAGACATCTCCCTCGGTGCCCTGCTCGGCGCTGCCGAGTCCTGGGATGCCGTCGCGACCAGGTTGGACGGCGTTGCCAACGATGCCGACCGGGACCTCAAGGGTGCCCTCGGTGAGTCCGGCTGGAAGGGCGACCCGGCCGAGGTCGCGAAGCAGCGAGTCGGCGCGATCTGTGAGGCGCTGCACGCCGGAGCCCGGGTCACCCGCGCCAATTCGCAGGCCCTGCGCCGTGCTCACCGGGCCCTCTCCGTCGCCCAGAAGGGGCTCGACGACGCGTTGGACAGCGCGCGGAAAGCCGACTTCACGGTTCGGGACGACGCCTCCGTCGAGTGGCCGAAAGCCAGCTTCGCGGACCGGCATGATCCGGAGTACGAGCCGGCCATGCGCCGGGGGGCAACGGCCATCCGTGACCGGGTGGTCGCCGCGCTCGCACTGGCCGACCGGGCGGACCAGGAGCTCTCGGCGGCCCTCTCGTTCGACCTCGCCACCCCTGATGCCTCGTCGAACACCAACGGCTGGCTCCGTGGCAGCGACGAGCGTGGCGGTCGCCGGCAGGAGAGTGACCGTGCAGCCGACCGGGACCAGGGCGGCGACGGTAGCAACGACAACTTCAACAACGACTGGGCGGGCCGAGCGATCCTGGAGCGCTACCTGACCGGCGGCGGTGACTGGACAATCGTCAACGACCGGTCCTGGGACGACTACATGAGCGCGAACCCCCTCCTCAACACGAAGCTGGACGAGCACTTCGAGGACATCGCCCAGGAGGCGGTCAAACAGTATCCGGAGGGCGGTACGGGGGCCTTCGACCGCACGACCAGCATGGTGATTCAGAACGGCGAGGGGATGGTCGGTTACCAGTACCTCCACGGTACGGACAGCACCGTCGGCGGCTTCGGGATCAAGGGGAACCGTCAGGTGGTCAAGCTGCCCGACGGTACGTACGAGGTCCACATCAAGTCCGCGTGCACCTGGAACGACATCATGGACCCGAACCCCAAGTACTCCTCGGACCAGAAGAAGGCGGGCATCGGGGACGTCATCTCCCTTGGGCAGGCGGAGTCGTACCAGCTCCACCTGACGTGGCCCCGGGAGTCGGTGGTGCGGCTCGACGCGGACGGGAATGTGCTCACCACGGCCAGTGGGCAGCCGAAGAAGTGATGCGACGTCGGATGGTGCCTCGACTGGGCGGACTGATGTCGGTCCTGGTGCTGGTGGCGTTGGGCGGCTGCGGCGGAACGTCGGACGAACCGCCCGTCCAGCACACCAATCGGCTGCACACGGACAGCGAGGCCCGGCCCGACTACTGGGTGCGGGCGCCCTACGACCGGTTCGCCCTGTTGGTCGAGGAGACCGGGCAGGCCTCGGACCCCGGCGGTACCCGGTGGCGCGGAATGGTTCGGTCGTACACGCCCTCAGCGCGCGGCGAGGGCACGCTGGGGGACGTGCTGTGGACCGACGACACCCTCTACGCCAGCAAGAAGGACCAGCCGCAGTACCGCTGGCAGGAGGGCGGTGCGCAGGTGTGGATCTTCACCGATCGGCACCGCGCCGCGGTCGGGGCCGAGGACGAGATCCGGGTGGTCGAGCCGGGCCCGGACGGCGTCTGGCGGAGCCGGACCCTGACCGCGGGGCAGTACCCGACCGTCCCGGCGGACGTGCGCACCGCGCTGCCGCCGGAGCTGCGTCGGCGGCTGGGGGGAGAAAACGGGGCGAACCAGTGATCCGTGCAACGGGGTCGGGATGCTGACAGGCGGCGGGTGGGGCGGCACAATCGGGCACATCCGCGTGCATTACCGCCCGGTAGGTGCCCGCGCGCTCGCCGTCTGCGCCGCCGAGTGCCGCCAGGTCAAGGAGGACCCGTGTTCAGCACGATGCAGGACGTTCCGCTCACCGTCGCCCGGATCCTGGAGCACGGGTCCACGATCCACGGCCGGTCCACCGTCACCACCTGGGACGGCACCGGCCCGGTGGTCCGTACGTACGCCGAGGTGGGCGCCCGCGCCGCGCGGCTCGCGTACGCGCTGCGGGACGAGCTGGGGGTGGCCGGGGACGACCGCGTGGCGACCCTGATGTGGAACAACACCGAGCACCTGGAGGCGTACCTCGCCGTCCCCGCGATGGGGGCCGTGCTGCACACCCTGAACCTGCGGCTGCCCGCCCAGCAGCTGTCGTTCATCGTCAACCACGCCGCCGACCGCGTGATCATCGTGAACGGCAGCGTGCTCCCGCTGCTGGCTGCCGTCCTCGGGGACCTCGCGCCGACGCTGAAGCACATCGTGGTGAGCGGCCCCGGCGACCGCTCGCTGCTGGCCGGCTTCGCGGGCACCGTGCACGACTACGAGGAGCTGATCGCCGACCGGCCGACCGCCTACCCCTGGCAGACGGACATCGACGAGCGGCAGGCGGCCGTGCTCTGCTACACCTCCGGCACCACCGGGGACCCGAAGGGCGTGCTCTACAGCCACCGTTCGGTCTACCTGCACTGCCTCCAGGTCAACACCGGCGACAACTTCGCCTTCACCCCGCGCGACACCGCGCTGCCGGTGGTCCCGATGTTCCACGTGAACGCCTGGGGCATCCCGCACGCCGCGTTCATGTCCGGTGCCAACCTGCTGATGCCGGACCGCTTCCTCCAGCCGAAGCCGATGGCCGAGATGATCGCCGCCGTCCGGCCCACCGTCAGCGCCGCCGTCCCCACCATCTGGAGCGGTCTGCTGGACGAGCTCGACGCGGGCGACTACGACACCTCCAGCCTGCGCATGGTGGTCATCGGCGGCAGCGCCTGCCCGCCGTCGCTGATGAAGGGCTTCGAGGAGCGCCACGGCATCCGGGTCATCCACGCCTGGGGCATGACCGAGACCTCCCCGCTGGGCTGCTTCGCCCAGCCGCCGGGCGGCCTCACCCCGGAGGAGGAGTGGCCGTACCGGGTCACCCAGGGCATCTTCCCGGCCTCCGTCGAGGCCCGGCTGATCGGCCCCGGCGGCGAGCGGATGCCGCACGACGGTGTCGCGGCGGGCGAGCTGGAGGTGCGCGGCCCGTGGATCGCCGCCGCGTACTACGGCGGCGCCGGCCAGGACCCGGTCCGCCCGGACGACAAGTTCTCCGAGGACGGCTGGCTGCGCACGGGGGACGTCGGCACCATCACCGCCGACGGCTACCTGACCCTCACCGACCGGGCCAAGGACGTGATCAAGTCCGGTGGCGAGTGGATCTCCTCGGTCGAGCTGGAGAACCAGCTGATGGCCCACCCGGAGGTGGCCGAGGCCGCCGTGGTCGCCGTCCCGGACGAGAAGTGGGGCGAGCGCCCGCTGGCCACCGTCGTGCTGCGCCCGGGCGCCACGGTCGGCCTGCCGCAGCTGCGGGCGTTCCTGGCCGAGCGGATCGCGTCCTGGCAGCTGCCGGAGCGCTGGTCGATCGTCGAGTCGGTGCCGAAGACCTCGGTCGGCAAGTTCGACAAGAAGGTGATCCGGGCCAGCTACGCCGCGGACGAACTGGACGTCACGGTGCTCGGCAAGGAGTGAGGCAAGGAGCCAGCTGAAGCGTGCGGGCCGGCCCCCCGGGGAGGGGAGCCGGCCCGCACGCGTGTCCGGGGGCGTCAGCCGGCCGCGGCGACGCCCGCCTCGCCCATCGAGCCGATCCGGCCGAGCAGGTCGACGATCCGGGACTGGACGTCCGCGCCGGTCGAGCGCTCGGCGAGGAACAGCACGGTCTCGCCGGTGCGCAGCCGGGGCAGCTCGCGCGGGTCGAGGTCCACGGAGGTGTAGACCACCAGCGGGGTGCGGTGCAGCCGGTCGTTGGCGCGCAGCCAGTCCAGCAGGCCGACCCGGCGGCGGCGGATCTGGAACAGGTCCATCACCACCAGGTTGGGCTGCACGCTGCTGGCCCGGGCGACGGCGTCGCTCTCGTCCGCCGCGTGCTCGACGTGCATGCCGCGCCGCTCCAGGCTGCTGATCATCGCGGCGGCGATGTCCGGGTCGCCCTCGACTAGCAGGACCCGCGGGGCGTGGTGCTCGCCGTCGCGCGGTGCGAGGGCGCGCAGCAGCACCGCCGGGTCGGCGCCGTACGCGGCGTCCCGGGTGGCCTGGCCGAGGCCGGCGGTGACCATCACCGGGATCCGGTTGTTGCTCGCGGCGGTGCGCAGCGACTGCAGCGCGGTGCGGGTGATCGGGCCGGTCAGCGGGTCGACGAAGAGCGCCGCGGGGAAGGCGGCGACCTGGGCGTCCACCTCCTCGCGGGAGCGGACGATCACCGGGTGGTAGCCGCGGTCCTGGAGGGCCTGCCGGGTGGCCGGGTCGGGCTCGGGCCAGACCAGCAGGCGGCGGGTGCCGCCGTCCTCGCCGGGGCCGACGGGCGGCTGCTCGGCGCCGGGGCGGTCGGCGGGGGCGGCGGGAAGTTCGGCCATCGGGCGCGGGGCCGTCCTGGCCTCGGCCGGGACGGGCGGCTGCGGGGGCAGGGCGGGCATCGGCGGGGCGCCGAGCGGAGTGCCCACCGCACCCAGCGGGCGCGGCGGGGCGAGCTCGGCGAGGCCGGTGCCGACCGGGCGCGGGCCGGCGTCGGCGCTCTCCTCGGCGGCGGGCAGCGCCGGGCGGGCGGGTTCCAGCGCGGCGGGGCCGCTCTGGGCCTCCGGCGTGCCGGGGCCGTCGGACCGGCCGGCCGGGGCGTCCGGGCCCGGCCCGGGCGGGACGGCCAGGCGGCGACGGCGGCCGGTCGGCGCGGCGGCCGGCTCGGGCGGGGTGGGCGCGGGGCCGACCGGGAGGGCGTGTTCCAGGCCCGGGTAGACCGGTGCGTCGGGCATCCCGGGCAGGGCGAAGCCGCCGGAGGAGTCCTCGGCGGCGGGCAGTGCGCGGCGCCGGCGGGGTCTGGTCTCGCCGCCGTCGGCCGTCGGGCCGCCCTCGCCGACCGCGGTGCCGCCGGCCGGGGTGCCGTCGACCCGGGTGCCGCCGGCCGGGGTGCCGTCGGTGCTGCCGACGCCTGCGCCGGTGCCGGGGCCGAGCGCGAGGGGTTCGCGTCCGCCGGTGCGGGCGCCCTGCGGGTGCGCGCCCCCGACCGGCACGGCGTAGGCGGGGCCGGAGCGGCCGTCGTCCTTGCCCCAGGGGTCGTCCTGGGTGCCGTCCGGGCCGGGCAGGCCCTGCCGCCCGTACGCGGGGTCGTTGCCGGTGCCGTTCCACTGCTCGGGGACGGCCCGCTCGACCCGGGCGGGGGCGTTCGGCCACTGGTCGGCGGGGGCGGTGGGATCGGTCGGGGCCGGGAGCGCGGGGGCCTCGGCGGCCGGGCGGCCACGGCGGCCGCGCCGCTCGGCGGCGGGCTCCTCGGCGGGCGCGCGCTCCGGCTCGCCGGCGGGCGCCTCGTGGCCCTCGCCGGGCGCGGGCTGCTCCGCGGACTCCCCGCTGCTGGGCAGCTGCGGGATGCCCGGGAGGTCGGGCAGGACGGCGCTGTCGCTCTCCTTGGGCCGGTCGGAGCGCCCCTCGGCGGCCGCGCGCTCGGCGGCGGCCTTCGCGGCGGCCGGGTCCAGCGGCAGCTCGACGACGTACGTGGTGCCGGCCTTGCCGGGCAGCTCGTGCGGCTGGAGCACGCCGCCGTGGCGCTCGACCACCGCGCGGGCTATCGGCAGGTGGACGGGGCTGCCGCCCAGTCCGGGGCCGCGGATCTCGACCCGGGCGACCTCGCCGCGCTGGGCGGCGGCCAGCACCACGGTCGGCGCCTCGCCGCCGGACGGCGGCAGGACGGGCGGCGTGCCGGGGGCGGCCAGGCCGGGGGAGGGCGTGCCGGGGGCGTCCAGGGAGAGTCCGACGCCGCTGACGTCGGCCACCAGGTGGGCCAGCGCCTGGGCGAGCCGCTTCTCGTCGGCGATCACCTCGACGGCGGCGGCGTGCACCGAGAAGCGCACCCGGCCCGCGCCGACCAGCTCGCCGGCCTCCTCGACGGCCCGCCGGACGACCTTGTCCAGGGCGACCGGGCCCCGCTGCTCGGCCGGCTTCCGGCCGCCCTTGCCGTCGGCGGGGGCGCTCTCGCCGGCCTCCGAGCGCTGGTGGGCGAGGACGCCGTCGATCAGCTTCCCGAACCGGCGGCACTCGTCGGCGAGCCGGCGGATCGTCCAGTTCGCCTCCGGCCAGAGCTGTCCGGCCGGGTCGGCGGCGAGCGCGTCCAGCCGCTGGTTGAGCGCGGTCAGCGCGCCGCCGAGCTCGCTCTCCAGGACGGCGGTGAGGTGCTCGTTGCGGGCGACCAGGGCGAGCTCGCGGCTGCGGTCGGTGAAGGTCATCACCGCGCCGACCAGCTGGTCGCCGTCCCGGACCGGGGCGGTGGTGAGGTCGACGGTGACCGGGCGGCCGTCCTTGCGCCACAGCACGGTGCCGCGCACCCGGTGCTTGCGTCCGGAGGTCAGGGTGTCCAGCAGCGCGGACTCCTCCAGCGCCAGCGGGGTGCCGTCGGCCCGGGAGTGCTGGATCAGCGGGTGCAGCTCGCGCCCGCCCAGCTCGCTCGCCCGGTACTCCAGGATGTGCGCGGCGGCCGGGTTGACCAGCACGCAGCGGCCTTCGAGGTCCACGCCCAGCACGCCCTCGGCGGCGGCGCGCAGGATCATCTCGGTCTGCTTGTGCTGGCGGCGCAGCTCGGCCTCGACGCCGAGCCGGCTGGAGAGGTCGCGCACCAGCAGCAGGAGCAGGTCGCTCGCGGAGGACGGCCGGGAGCCGTCGCGGTACGGGTCGTACGGGACGAGCGGGGAGAGTGCGTAGCCGCGGGCCTCGCCGGCGCCGTCGTCGGCGAAGTCGTTGCCGGAGACCTCGACCGGGAGGGTGGTGCCGTCGGTGCGGTGGGCGGTCATCCGGACCGGGCGGTCGAGCGCCTCGTCCTCGCGGGCGGCCGGGCGCATCGAGCCGGGGATCCGGCTGGGGTCGAACTCGGGCAGGAGGCCCAGCACGCCCATGCCGACCAGTGACGTGCCCGGGGCCTGTAGCAGTTGGACCGCCGCGCTGTTGGCATCCACAACGGTGCCGTTGCTGTTCACCAGCAACAACGCATCGGGCAGGGCGTCGAGTATGGCGGCGAGGCGAGCAGCGCCTCGGATCGGCCTGCTGCTCACGTCGACAGGTCTCCTCGGCTCAGGGCAGCTCCTCCGGAGACGGCAGTATCTCATTCTTCTTTGCGGCGGGGACGACCCGCCTAGTAACGTGAGCGGTGGTTGGTGCCGAGCCCCCGGGTTGTGGCATCATCACAGGCACACGGAACGGGTCCGCCAGTCGGGTGCGCTCCATGTGGAGGAGGCTTCGCCTAGTCCGGTCTATGGCGCCGCACTGCTAATGCGGTTTCGGGGTTATTCCTGATCGAGGGTTCAAATCCCTCAGCCTCCGCCAGCCGGAAAGCCCCGCCGACGATCTCGTCGGCGGGGCTTTCCGCATGTCGGGGCCCGGTCCGCCGGGGTGCGCCCCCGGGCGCCCGGGAGGGGCGGGATCAATCGATTTCGCCCCACGTCGCAGGTCATGTAATGTTGTCCCCGCACCGCCCCGGTGGAACGTTCACCAGGGCGAGCGCTCATAGCTCAACGGATAGAGCACTTGACTACGGATCAAGAGGTTGCAGGTTCGAATCCTGCTGAGCGCACCAAACTCCGCAAGATCGGGTTCGCCCGTTCCTTGCGCTCATAGCTCAACGGATAGAGCACTTGACTACGGATCAAGAGGTTGCAGGTTCGAATCCTGCTGAGCGCACCAGCGAGAAGCCCCCGGCCACCGGCCGGGGGCTTCTCCCGTTCCCGGGGCCGTTTTTCGGCGCCGGTCCCGGCTCAGTCCAGTTCGGTCCGGTTGATCCACGGCACGTCCCGGTGGTCTAGGAACCAGTCGGAGGAGGTCACCGGCCGGGCCCGGTTGAAGGTCGCGGGCGCCGGGTCGTGCCGGATCAGCGCCGGGTCGGCGCCCAGGTCGAGCAGCAGCCCGGTGAGGTCCGGGGCGAGCTCGGGCGGTCCGCTGAGGTGGATGTCCCAGCCGGTGAAGTCGCCGTGCCGGCGCAGGGCCTCGCGGAGCAGCTCGGTGCCCCCGTACGGGCCGCAGGGCTGCTCGGGGGCGGCGGACAGGATCCGCAGCCGGGGATTGCGGGCGAGCAGCCGCCGGACGGCGTCCAGGTCGTACTGCCCGGCCGTCGCCCGGGCCGCCAGCAGCACGGTGGCCTCCCGGTCCGGCCGCTCGGCGGTGAGCTGTTCCAGCAGGGCCTTGGTCTGCCCCCAGCCGCTGCCCCCGGCCACCAGGAGCAGCGGGCGGTACGAGCCGGGGTCGAGGACGGCGTCGCCGAGCGGCGGTCCGAGCCGCAGCAGCTCGCCGGGCATCACGTCCTCCACCAGGGCGGTGCTCAGCAGCCCGCCGGGCACCCGGCGCACGTGCAGCTCCAGGCTGCCGTCCGGTCGCGGCGCGTTGGCGAGCGAGTACGGCCGCCAGACCCGGGGCGCCCGCGGGCTGCTCAGGGTGAGGTACTGGCCGGGGACGAACGGGTACGGGTGCATCGGGGCGAGGGTGAGCACGACCAGGTCGGCGGCGGCCCGGCGGCGGCCGGCGACCTCCGCCTCCCACCAGCCGGGGCGCTCGGCCGGAAGGCCGGCGGCGGCCTCGGTCATGATCCGGGCGATCTCGGTGTAGGCCTCGGTCCAGGCCTTCTCGATCTCGGGCGTCCAGGAGTGGCCGGAGAACTGCCGCAGCGCGGCGATCAGGCTGGCCCCGAGGGCCGGGTAGTGCTCGGGCGCGGCCTGGAACTTGCGGTGGTCGCGGCCGAGCGCCTGTAGGTACTCGGTGAGCCGGTCGGGTTCGTCGAGCCGCTGCACGATCCGGGTGAGGGCGGCGAACATCCGGTCCCGCTGCTCGTGCAGGGCGGCGGGGAAGAGCGCCCGCAGCCCCGGGTTGTGGGTGAACAGGTGGGCGTAGAAGTACGTGGTCAGGTGGTCGGCGCGGCGCTCGACGACGGCGAAGCTGGCGCGGAGGACCGCGGGGTCGAAGGGCACCGCGCGCCGCCCGCTAGGCCGTCCGGGCTTCGGTGAGCGCCGCGCCCGTGGTGTCACCGACCACCGTGGTGCCACCGACCACCGTGCGCACGGTGGTCGCCGCGAAGCTGCTCTGCACGAGGGAGGGGTCCATGGTCACGGGCCCCGACTCTACTGAGCGGGACGGTAATTCGAACAGACTTCGTCGATGAATGGTCAGGTACCGGACGGTGCCGACCGGTTGGTTTCGGCTGATTTCGATCGGGCCTTCCCGTCGTCAGGCCACGAACACCGCCCAATGGATGAAATGCGGTTGTTTCGGGTACATCCCGCCCGGCCGGCTCGGATGACCGCCGAACGGGTGGGACACGGCGGCAAGCGCAGGTATCGCGGTACGGCCGGTTCGGGGTCGTGATTCCGTTTTGTCGGATCTTGTGCCCAGACTGCCCGCCACCTGGCAGCCGACCGCGAAGGAGAGCCGGATGAGCCGACGGTTTCCCCGTACACCCGTCACCGTGGCCGTCCTCGCGGCCGGGTTGCTGATCGGCTGGAACGCCCCGTTCTCGCTGGCCCAGCAGTCCCCCGACACCTGGTCGGGCGAACAGCGGGCCGTCCTGCCGTCCGGCCTCTCCGTCGAGCTCGAATTCGCCGCCGTCCCCGGTGTCGCCGTCACCGCCGGGGCGGGCGAATTGGCCGACCGCGCCGGCGGGGGGCGTTCGGCCGGCCTCTACGCGGACGGAATGCACCCCGGAGAGCCCGCCCAGACCTTCCGCGCCACCGAGGACCGTCCGCAGGCGGACGGTTCCTGGCGGACCCTCGGAACGCTCCGGCTGACCTTCTCCCGACCGGTCCGCAATCCCCGGCTGCACCTCAGCGGACTTGCCGCGACCGCCACCGGCAAGAGCGGCACCACCAGCACCGCGGCCCGGCTGACCCTCACCGGCGGCTCGCCCGCCGCCCCCGTCCTGGTCAACCGCACCGACTTCCCCGGCTGGACGGTCGACGCCAACACCCTCGGCCCCGCCGGGGCCGACGGTGCCTCCGACGGCAGCGGCGGCGCGGCCGCCGAGGGCTCGGTGGAACTCGTCGGCACCTTCCGCACCGCGGTGTTCCGGGTCGAGCAGCGCTCCACCGCCCGGGCCGGCAGCACCACCGCGGCGCCCGTCCTGACCCAGGCCTACACCGTCACCGTCGACGAGGACCTCGGCACCGCCCCGCAGGGCTACGGCAACGCCTCGCACGTGCTCTCCGACCTCTTCCTCGGCGCGGACGCCGCCAACCCGTCGCACCGTGCCCGGGCCGGGTCGGCCGGCGCGGCGGGCGACGGGCCGCTGGTCCGGCTCGACCGCGGGGCCGGTCGGCGCAGCGTCTTCGCCAGCCCGGTGCCGCCCAAGCTGCAGCCCGGCCGCGGCGAGTACCAGGGTGCCGACCCGTCCGTCAGCTACCCCGCCGAGGCCGCGATCGGCCGCTACTACCGGCTCACCGTCCCGGTCGCGGTGGACGACCAGCCCGCGACCCTGGCGGGCTGGATCGACTTCGACCACAACGGGCGCTTCGACCCCGCCGAGCGGGTGCAGACCGAGGTCCCGGCCGGGGCCGACACCGCCACCCTGGAGTGGACGGTCCCGACCGGCGCCGCCTCGGGCGAGACCTGGGCCCGGCTGCGGATCGCCCGGGAGGCCGGCCAGCTCATCGCCCCCGGCGGCTTCGCCGACTCCGGCCAGGTCTCCGACCAGCGGATCAAGCTGACCGTCGGGGCGGCGCGGCCCGAGATCGCCGAGCCCGTCGACGGCGCGGTGCTCGCCGACGCCCGGCCGACCATCCGCGGCGAGGGCGCGATCGCCGGTGCCACGGTGGAGATCCGCGACGGCGACACCGCGCTCTGCCGGGCCCGGGTCGAGCGCGGCGGCGCCTGGTCCTGCCGCCCCGGCGCCGCGCTCGCCGCCGGTCCGCACGGCCTCACCCCGGTCGAGACCACCAGCGGCGGTGTGGTGCTGCGCGGCGAGGCCGTCCGGGTCACCGTGAAGACCGCCCCGCCCGCCGTGCCCGTGCTCACCCTCCCGGAGTACACCAACGACCCGGGGCTCCAGCTCACCGGCACGGGCGAGCCGGGCAGCACCGTCTCGGTCGTCGACCAGCCCGCCGGGGCGCGCGGCGCGGACGCCGCCGCCGGGCGGGCCGAGCTGTGCAGCACGGCGGTGCGGGCGGACGGCGAGTGGTCCTGCCTGCCGGTGGAGAACCTGGCGGACGGGCGCCACCAGCTCACCCCGAGCGCCGTGGACGCGGCCGGGAACCGGGCGAGCGGGAAGGCGGTCACGCTGGTCGTCGACACCGCGCCGCCGGACCGGCCGGTGCTCGTCTCGCCGGCCGCCGGGGAGACCCTGCGGGTCGCCCGGCCCCGGCTCGCCGGGCGGGCCGAGCCGGGGGCGAAGGTGCTGGTCACCGCGCGGACCGGGGAGTCGGCCTCGGCCGAGCGGACGGTGCTGTGCGGGGCGACCGTGGCCTTCGACGGGAGCTGGAGCTGCACCGCCAACCGGGACCTGGGCAACGGGGAGCAGTGGCTCGTCGTCACGGCGACCGACCTGGCGGGGAACGGGACGGCGGCGGAGGCGGTGGTGGTCCGGGTCGCGGTGCCGGGCGGCGCGGCGACGGCGTCGGGGGCGGCGAGTGCGACGGCGACGGCGTCGGGGGCGGCCACGTCGAGTCCGGCGGTGACGCCGAGTGCGTCGGGGGTGGCGTCGGCGGGGGCTGCCGCCTCGCCGAGTGCGGCGGTGTCGGCCGCCCCGAGTGCTTCGCGCCCGTCGGCGTCGGGTTCGCCGGCTGCTTCTGTCACGGCCTCTCCGTCGGCGTCCGCGGTGCCGAGCGCGAGTCCGAGTCCGAGCCTGAGTCCGTCGGCGGCGTCGGCTTCCGCGACGGCTGCTGCCGCGCCGAGTCCGGCGGTGCCGTCGGCGCCCGAGGTGGTGGTGTTCGCGCCGGTGCCGGCCGGGCTGCTGCCGATCGTCGTGCCGCCGGTTCCGCCCGCGCCGCTGGTTCCGTCGGCACCGGCCGGCGTGGTGCGGACGGTGGGAGCCTCGCCCGCCACGTCGGCGGTGTCCGCCCCGCCGACTCCGGGCGTCAGCCCGTCCGGTGCGGCCGTCGGGGTGACTGTTGCGCCGTCGGTGGCGCCGTCCTCGGCACCGGTCGTCGAGCCGACCGCGTCCGCCCGGGCCGCGGCCAGGCCGCGGCCGGTGCCGCCCGCCGTGACCCCGCCCGGTGCGGCCGATGCGGCCGGGGAGGCCTCGTCGGCGGCGGCCGAGCGGCCCGCGTCGTCGGGCTGGCGCGGCGGGCTCGCCGGAGTCCTGCTGCTGCTCACCGCGATCGGGCTGATCACCCGCCGGGTGTTCGCCCCGGGGCACGGCGCCCGGCGGCGCTGAGCCCGAGACCAACCGTCCCGACCATCCGTTCATGTGCCTGCGCGTCAGGTCCGGCTTCGGACGATACGTCAGCAAATGTCGACACACCTCTACTCAAATGTCGCATTTGATGACGTATGAACTTAGCCTGACCCTGGCACTGCCCGTCAGATCCGGGCCGCCCGTTGCGCGACACACCGACCCCGAGGATCCGTGCATGGACGTCACCCGCGATTCTTCGCAGCGACCCGACCATCTGCCCAAGGCGCTCCCGCCGGTTCTGCCGGAACGTTTCGCCTCCGGCGCCAGCCCGCTGGTCAGGGCCACCGCCGGCAAGCCGGCCAAACCGGTCGGCGGGGCCGACACCGGACCGGCGACCACCCCGATGGCTGTTCTCCCCGGTCCGGCCGTGGGCATCGCCGCCGACCCGCGTGACCCGCTGGAGAACGCCACCGTGGAGCTGCCGGAGGTTCCGGAGGCCACCCCGGCGGGTGCCTCCGTGCCGGTCACCTCCCGCCGGCCCCCGCGTGCCGACCAGGCGCTGCGCGAGCACGGCGCCGCCACCCTGCCGGGCTGGATCGCCCTGCTGGCGGTGCTGGTCGGGCTGGCCGCCGTGCTGGCGGTGCTGCTGCACGACGGCGTCATCCCGCACTGGGACGCGCTGCCCGACCTGCGCGGCGCCGCCGCGCGGACGAGAGGTCAGGCCGAGGTGGACGCCCGGACGGTCGCCGCCGTCAGCGCCGCCGGACTGCTCGTGGTCCTCGCGCTGGCCGGGCTGCTGGCCAACGCGGGCGGCGAGACCCGGGTGCTCACCCGCTGGGGCCGCTACCGGGGTACCGTCCGCCGCACCGGCCTGGTCTGGGTCAACCCGCTGCTGCGCCGGCGCCGGGTGGACGTCCGGCTGCGGCACTGGCGCAGCGAGCCGGTCAAGGTGGTCGACCGGACCGGGACGCCGATCGTGGTCCGGCTGCTGATCGTCTGGCGGGTGAAGGACACCGCGCGGGCGCTGCTGGCGATCGAGGACCACGAGGACTACCTGCGCGAGCAGGTCCAGGCGGTGCTCACCCGGACGGCGTCCACCCTGCCGTGTGACAGCAACGCGGCGCCCGGGCCCGCGCTGCGCGACGGGCAGTGGTTCGCCGACGAGCTGACCCGGGCGCTGGCCGCCGAGGTCGCCCCGGCGGGCCTGGAGGTGTACTCGGTGCAGCCGCTGGCGCTGGACTACGCGCCCGAGGTCGCCGAGTCGATGCGTCGTCGCCGGCTGGCCGACCTGGACGCGGGTCTGCGGACGGTGCTGGTCGACGACGCGGTGGAGGCGGCGGCGCTCGCCGTCCGCCGGCTGGAGCGCGCCACCGCGCACGAACTCGACGAGGCCGCCCGCAGCGCGTTGATGGAGCAGCTGCTGGTCGTCTTCGTCGCCCCGGCCGGAGTGGCCGCCTCGGTACCGCCCCCGGCCGCCCGGGCCGGGCGGAAGGAAGGACGACCCGCATGAGGATAGCCACCGGCGCGTACGCCGAACCGGACCTCGACCTCGACCCCGACCTCGAGCTGGACCTGGAGCTCGACCTCGGCCTGATCGGCTTCGAGGAGAGCTTCGGCAGCATCCCCGCGCTGGCGGGCTGCGGCTGCCCGAACTGTGCGGCCCGCCCGCGCACCGCCCGCCCCGCGGCGGCCGGCGGCAGCCGAATACACCGGGCCGTGCGGAGTACCTGCCTGGCCACCACCGTGCTGGCGGGCGCCGGGGTCGTCGGTCTGACGGCCGGCGCCGGGACGGCGCACGCCGCGGCCGGCAAGCAGGGCTGGGACGGTTCGAAGTACTGGTTCAAGAACTCCGCCGGTGAGTGGCGGTGGACCGGCCACTACGACGTCTACCTCAGCCGCACCGGTCAGTCCGGCGGCTCCGGCGCTTCCGGCGGCTCCGGTGGCAAGCCGGCCGCCGGGTCCAACGGCCCGGCCTCGTCCGCCGGCCCGCGCCAGGGCTGGGACGGTTCGAAGTACTGGTTCAAGAACTCCGGCGGCGAGTGGCGGTGGACCGGCCACTACGACGTCTACCTCAGCCGCACCGGTCAGTCCGGCGGCTCGGACCAGGCCCCCGCGAAGCCCGTCACCCAGCCCTCCTCGGACGGGGCGTCGGCCGCCGGCAGCCGGGAGGCGGCCGTCGACTTCGCGCTCGCCCAGCTGGGCAAGCCGTACGTCTGGGGCGGTGACGGTCCGTCCGGCTTCGACTGCTCGGGGCTCGTCCAGCAGGCGTACGAGCGCAGCGGGATCAGCCTGCCGCGGGTGGCCGACGACCAGTACGCGGCGAGCACGCCGATCGGCGCGGGGCAGCTGCGCCGGGGCGACCTGGTGTTCTGGTCGGACAGCGGCCGGGCCTCCGGGATCCACCACGTGGGGATCTACCTGGGCGGCGGACGGTTCGTCGAGGCGCCCCGGCCGGGCCGGACGGTCCGGATATCCACCCTCGACGCGGGCTACTACCCGACCCATTTCGGGCGGCCCTAGCTCCTGGATCGTGCCGGGGCCCCCGATGGCGGTGTGCCGTCGGGGGCCCCGGCGTCTGTTCGGCCGGCTGCTCAGGCGGAGGCGGCGTCCAGCCGTGCGGTCTGCTCCGGGGTGAGCCGGAGCGTGGCGGCGGCCAGCAGCGGCGGGAGCTGCTCGACCGTCCGGGCACTGGCGATCGGGGCGGCCACCGTCGGGCGGGCGGTCAGCCAGGCCAGGGCCACCGAGGCGGGCTCGACGCCGTGCTCCGCGGCGACCGCGTCCAGTGCCTCCAGCACCTTGGGGCCGCGCGGGTCGTCCAGGTAGCGGGCGGCCCCCTCGGCGCGGGCACTGGTCACGCCGGGGCCGCCCAGCCGGTACTTGCCGGTGAGGAAGCCGGAGGCGAGCGCGTAGTAGGGGACGGTGGCGAGGCCGTGCTCGGCCACCACGTCGGCGAGCGGGCCCTCGAAGGTGCCGCGCGAGACCAGGTTGTAGTGCGGCTGGACGGCGACGTACTTGGCCAGGCCCTCGCGCTCGGCGAAGGCCAGTGCCTCGGCCAGCCGCTGGGCGCCGATGTTGGAGGCGGCGACCGCGCCGACCTTGCCCTCGCGGACCAGCTCGTCCAGGGCGGTGACGAACTCCTCGACCGGGGTGTCGTCGTCCTGGTGGGTGTAGTACAGGTCGATCCGCTCGACGCCGAGGCGGCGCAGCGAGCCCTCGGCGGAGGCCTTGATGGTGGCCGCGCCCAGGCCGCGTGCCTCGGGGTGCAGGCCGACCTTGGTGGCGATCACGACGTCGTCGCGGTTGCCGCGGCTGCGCAGCCAGTTGCCGATGATGGTCTCGGACTCGCCGCCGGTGTTGCCGGGGACCCAGGCGGAGTAGACGTCGGCGGTGTCGACGAAGTTGCCGCCGGCCGCCGCGTAGGCGTCCAGGACGGCGAATGACTGCTCCTCGTCGGCCGTCCAGCCGAAGACGTTGCCGCCGAGGGAGAGCGGGAAGACGGACAGGTCGGAGGTGCCGAGGCGGACCCGGCCGGGGGCGTCGCTGTGGTATCCGGTCATGGTGGCAGTCAACCGGATCGCGCCGGGCGGCATTCCGGGCGCCGGGCGCGCTTCACGAACTCGTCGTCCCGCTGTTGCACGACCGGGGTTGCGGGCCCCGGAGGAGGGTCCGGGGTGTCCGGAGGTGGGTGGATTCGTTAGAGTCCCTGCCATGGCTGACAACGACTACGACCCCGCCGGCAGCACCCAGATGTTCCGGGCGTTCGTCGACGAGAGCCCGGCGCCTCAGGCACCGGGCTCCGTCAACACCTACGGCCGCAGCAGCGGCAACCGCACCGGCGTGATCGCTGTGATCGCCGTCCTCGTCCTGGCCGTGCTGGCCGGCGTCATCTGGCTGGCGGTCAAGTAACCCCCGCGCGGGGTGATCCTCGCGCATTCCGTACGACCGATCCTGACGACCCTCACGATCCCCCGACCTTCGCGGTGGAACGCCTGGCGGTGCCGGCACAGCTCCGCGGTGCTCAGCAGGGCCGCCGCCAGGCGTCCAGTTCGAGCTTCTTCTGCATCGAACTGAAGCCGAGGGACTTGGCCTTGGCGCAGAACTGGTCCGTTCCGAGCTTGTACTCGACGTGGAACACCGCCTTGCCCGCCTTGATGAAGGGCGCGACCCGCTCGCACTCGTCGAACTGCGAGCACTCCTCGTTGACCGCGAAGTCGAAGTCGCCCAGCAGCGCGGGGATCTGGTCCAGATCGTTCTTCAGGCCGATGGCCAGACCGCGCTCGTGGGCGAGCTGGGCCAGCATCCGGTTGTACTTGATCTGGTCGTCACCGGTCAGCGGGAAGCCGCTGTTCTGGTTGTACGCCTCGATGGTGTCCGGCTCGATGGCGTCGAAGCCCTTGCTCCTGCACATGTCGAAGCGAGCCGCCATCAGCGGCTTGAGCTGGTCGAGCTTGCGGATGTCGAACCACTTCTCGCCCTTCCAGCCGGTGTCGGAGCCTTGCAGGGTCTTGGCGAAGGCGTTGGCGTCGGGGCGGAAGTTCTCCCAGGAGCCGGCGTTGATGTAGCAGATCACCTTGCGGCCCTTGGCGTGCAGCGCGGCGACCACCGAGGCGTCGTTCTCGAAGCCGTCGATGTCGTAGACCGGGACGTCCACCGACTGGTCCACGCTGCCGCCGAGCTGCCATTGCCAGGTGAGGCCCGGGGTGGGCTGCCAGCGGGCGCCGGCCGGCGGCGGGGCGGTGCTGCTGCCGGTGCCGCCGCTGGGGGTGCCCGGAGTGGCGGTGCCCGGGGCGGTGGTGCCGCCCGGGGTGCCGGGGGCGGTGGTCGCGCCGGGCGTGGTGGGCGAGCCGGGGGTGGCGGGTGCGGTGCTGGCGTCGGGGGTGCCCGGGGCGCTGGTGGTGCCCGGGGCGGTGGCCGCGGGCGGCCTGCTCGGGGAGTCCTCGGCCGAGGAGTCGTTGTCGTCCGAGCCTGAGCTGCTGCACGAGGTCGCCAGCAGGGCGGTGGCGAGGGCTACGGCGGCCGGCAGGAGCCGGGTGCGGCGGTTCACGGTGGTAGAACTCCGGATCGGGTCAGGTCAGTTCGGCGGCGGTCAGACCGTGGGGCAGGGTGCGCCAGGGGTTCTCCCCGGCGCCCGGGACGGCGCAGCCGACGCCGGCCCGACGGGCGGCGATCAGCGCGGTGGCGTCCCGGGCCTGGTCGGCCGGGACGTCGTACACCAGGTGGCAGAAGCGGGAGGCGGCGTGGCGGCCGGTCCACAGCGGGAGCGTCATCGCGCGGTACGTGTCCCAGTCGCCCTCGAAGGTGACCAGCAGGTCGGCCAGGCCGACCTCGGCGTACCCCGGGTCCGGGTGCTCGCCGTGGCCGAAGACCACGGTGCCGCAGCCGGCCGCCCGAGCGGCCGTGGCCAGCCGCCGGTAGTGCGCCAACGCGCCCGGGTGGGTGGCCACTTGGTCGAGGTAGACGCCGGTGATGCCATGTCGCTGACGATACGTCAGAATATCGGCCACCACAGCCGCGTGGGGCCGGCGGCCGTAGTCGGTGTCGGCGTAGCCGAGCAACGGCAGCCCGGCGGCGCGGAGTTCGTCGGCGGCCTCGGCGAAGACGTTGTCCGGGAGCTCGCCCGGACCGTCGGCGAGGTTGAGGACGACGGCGGCGATCCGGGCGGGATCGGCGGCGGCGACCGCCCGCCAGGCCGCCGGGTCCACCGCGGGGTGGACGTACAGCGGCACCAGCAGGCGGCCGTCGAGGGTGGTCGCCCCGGTCATGCGACGACCGGGGTGGTGGCGGGCTCGGTGGTGCTGAGCCAGAGGTCGCGCAGGGTGTCGGCGAGGTCGGTCTCCGGGTGCCAGCCGAGTTCCCGGGCGGCGGCCGACACGTCGGCCTGCTGCCAGGAGACCGCGGCGGAACGCTCGGAACCCGCCCCGCTCTCGTCGATCCGGCCGGTGAAGCCGGCCGCGGCGACCAGGCCGTCCGCGATCGCCCGGACCGGCTTGGCCTGCCCGGAGGCGAGGTTGAGCACCCGGGGGAGCGGACCGTCCGCGGTGACGGCCAGGCCGACCGCGCGGGCGATGTCGCGGGCGTCGACGAAGTCGCGGTAGGCGGAGAGGTCCCCGACCGTGACCACGCCCGCGGCCCCCTCGGGGGCCGCCCGGCGCAGTTCGGCGGCCAGCCGGCCGGGCAGCGAGCCCGCCGGGGCCCCCGGCCCGACCGGGTTGAACACCCGGAGCACCACGGCGTCCAGCGGCGAGCCGGCCACCGCGAGGGAGCCGGCCAGCTTGGTCGCGCCGTACACGCCGACCGGGCGGGCGTCGGACTCCTCCGACAGCGAGCTGCCGGCCTCGCAGACGCCGTACTCGCCGGCCGAACCGATGTGCACCAGCCGGGCCTTGGGGGCGCCGAGCTGCAACGCCTCGCAGAGCACGGCCGGACCGCGCGCGTTCACCTCGGCGAGCTTGACCGCGCTGCCGGCCACCGCGCCGGCGAAGTTGACCACCGCGTCGGGGGCCAGCGCGGCCAGCTCCTCGCCGAGCGGCCCGGCCTGGGCGGTGGCCAGGTCCAGCCGGAGGTCGTGACTGGGCCGTCGGCCCGCGGTCAGCACGGTGGCACCGGGCAGCGACCGCAGGACGGCGGTGGCGTGACGGCCGAGGAAGCCGTCACCGCCGAGCAGCAGGATCCTCACGCGGCCCGTCCGTCGCTCTCGGCGCCCGCGGCGACGGGCTGCTCGGCCGCGTCGTCCGGGGCGGTGCGGACGGCCGGGACCGGCAGCTCCGCCACGCCCGGGACGCTCCCGGCCGACTCGAAGGGCATCAGCACCGGGCGGATCGAGGTGAACTCGGCGTTGGCCCGGTCGTAGTCGTCCGGGCGGCCGATGTCCAGCCAGTAGCCGCCGAACTCGTAGGCGGACGGCGGGGTCTTGGCGGCGAGCAGGTCCAGCACCAGCTCGTCGAAGCCCAGCGGCAGACCGGGGGTGTACTTGGCGAGCGCCGAGCGGGACACCCCGTACACGCCCATCGAGACCCGGTAGTCGATGCTCGGCTTCTCCTGGAAGCCGGTGATGTTGCCGGCCTCGGCGGTCAGCACGCCGAAGTCGATCTTCACCTGGCGGGCGTAGGTGGCGATGGTCAGCGGGGCCCCGGACGCCTCGTGGTGCTTGAGCACCCCGGCGAAGTCCAGGTCGGTGAGGATGTCGCCGTTCATCACCAGGAAGTGCTCCGGCAGGCGGTCCTGCATGGTGAGCAGCGGGCCCATGGTGCCGAGCGGGCTGTCCTCGACGGCGTAGCCGACCCGCAGCCCCCACTGGGAGCCGTTGCCGACGTAGGCGCGGATGATGTGGCCGAGGTGGCCGATGGCCAGGGTGACGGACTTGAAGCCCGCGGCGGCGAGCTGGCGCATCACGATCTCCAGGATCGCGTGCTGGTCGCCGATCGGAACGAGCGGCTTGGGAAGCGCGGTGGTGTACGGGCGGAGACGGACGCCCTTACCGCCGGCCAGGATCACTGCATGCATGTTTTTCCCCCACGGAAAGGATGAGCAGGACACGAACCTTGGTTGTCAGGACGGAGAATCGGTGCGACGTCAGACGTTGTAGATGTCGGTCTTGTAGCGGGCCAGGTTGGCCGGGTCGCGGAAGAACTCGATGGTCTGCTCCAGGCCCTGCTCCAGGCTGAACCGCGGCGCCCAGCCGGTGGCGGTGCGCAGCCGGGTCGCGTCCGCGACCAGGCGCATGACCTCGGAGTTGGCCGGACGGATGCGCTGCTCGTCCTCCTTCACCAGGAGGTCCACGCCCATCAGCTTGCCGACCAGGGTGACCAGGTCGCCGACCGAGATCTCGCCGCCGGTGCCGGCGTTGAAGGTCTTGCCGACCACGGTCTCGGCGGGCGCGGTGCCGACCGTGCGGAAGGCGTTCGCGGTGTCCTTGACGAACGTGAAGTCGCGGGTCGGGCGCAGGTCGCCGAGGGTGATCTCGGTCTCGCCGGCCGCGACCTGGGCGATCACGGTCGGGATGACGGCGCGCATCGACTGGCGCGGGCCGAAGGTGTTGAACGGGCGCAGGGTGACGACCGGGGTCTCGAAGCTGGCGTGGTAACTGTCGGCCAGCCGGTCCCCGCCGGCCTTGGAGGCGGCGTACGGGGACTGGGTGTTGATCGGGTGGTCCTCGGTGATCGGCACGGTCTGCGCGGTGCCGTAGGTCTCGCTGGTGGAGGTGTGCACCAGGCGCGGGATCTCCAGGTGACGGACCGCCTCCAGCACGTTCAGGGTGCCGGTGACGTTGGTGTCGACGTACGAGTGCGGGGCCCGGTAGGAGTAGGGGATCGCGATCAGTGCGGCCAGGTGGTACACCGCCTCGGTGCCCTTGACTAGGCCGTTGACCGACCCCGGGTCCCGGACGTCGCCGAGGACGATCTCGACCGAGTCCAGCACCTCCTTGGGCAGGGTCTCCAGCCAGCCGAAGGAGGAGAAGGAGTTGTACTGGACCATTGCGCGGACGTGGTGCCCGTCGGCGACCAGGGTCTCGACGAGGTGGGAGCCGATGAAGCCCTCGGCTCCGGTAACCGCGACGCTGCTCATGCGTGATTCGCTTTCTCGATCTCGGGGTTGGCCGGGCTCTCGGTGGTGGCCGGCCGGAGGTTCTGCCGCTCCGTCGGAGCGGATTCTGTTGTGCACGTGCCCGGTTCGGGCGCGTGTGTGTTGTTCTGCACCCGGTGGTCAGCGGTGCTGGGTGGTGCGGCCGAGCACGGGCCCGGCGATGGCGGTGAGGACCACGGCGGCCGTCCCGCAGCCGATCAGCTGTAGGAGGGTCGGATCCACACCGGTCAGCAGCCCGGCGCTCTCGGCACCCGCGGCGGCCAGACAGATGAGGGCGGTGCTCCAGCTGAGCCCGAAGGCGTTCAGCAGCAGCGCCAGCCAGAGTGAGCCGCCGAGGAGCAGCAGCGCGCCGAGCTGCGGGACGCCGAGCGCGGGAGCGCCGGGCCACAGCACGGTCGCGGCGGCGTCCAGCGCGGCCACGGTGGTGAGGTAGATGAACAGGCAGCCGAGCAGCACCCCGCCGGTCCGGCGGGTGAACTGGCCGGTGGTGTGGCTGGTGCGCAGGGCGGCCACGGCCAGGGCCCGGTAGCGGAACAGCAGCCACTCGGCGAGGCCCAGGCTGAGCGTCAGCGCGATCATGGCCGGCCCGGTCGGGGTGGCGTTCGCGCCGTGCGCGGCGCCGGTCCGGACGGCCTGGTGGATGGTCACCCCGAGGCCGGCGATCAGCGTCAGCGAGCCGCAGGCCAGGCCGAACAGCAGGTGCGGGATCTCCTGCCGGATCGGCAGCTTCAGCTCCACGCCCTCCTTCTCGCCGCGCCGGATGCAGAACAGCAGCTCCCGGGCGGCCAGGCCGACGGCGAGCGCCAGCGAGGCGAGCAGGACGACCGTACGGACGAGCTGCGGGACGTCCGTCGCCAGCACCACGCCCGCGCCGACCGAGGCCGGGGCCAGCGCCAGCAGCAGGAACTTCTCCCGCCCGAGCACCAGCAGCACGGTGGCCGCGCCCAGGTAGAGGGACTGTCCGGCGGCGAAGGACAGCGCACCGAGCGGCCCGCCGACCACGTACGCGGCGGCGGACGCCAGCAGTGCGCCGAGCGGTGCGCCGGCGGACAGGCAGATCGCCGCCTCCCGGCGCCGGGCGCGGCCCAGCCAGCGGTACGCGCGGTGCGCCAGTGCCTGGTTGAAGCTCCAGCTGACCAGCGTGGCGACCGAGAGCGCGAGCATGCCCGAGGGCAGGCCGAAGCGCATCCGGGTGGCCGCGAACAGGTTGGCGCCCAGCAGGTAGCCGAGGCCGGGCAGGGCGAACACCAGGCCGCGCACGACGCAGCGCCAGGGGTCGGCCCGCCAGGGGTTGGCGAACTCGGAGCTCGGGCCGGGGTACCGGCGCTCGACCTTCTCGAACAGCTCCTCGGCGACGGTGAACGCGTCGGGGCGGCCGTAGAGCAGGGCGGCCTGCTCGTCGGAGAGGCCGTCGGACTCCAGGAAGGCCGCGATCTCGTACGGGTGGACGGCGTCGGCGCAGATGTCGCGCAGGCGCTCGGCGAGCTCGTCCAGCGGGTCGGCGGAGAGGCCGAGCTGCTCGGCGGGCTCGGGCTCGGCCGGCGGGGCCGGCCGGCGGCGCTTGAGCGGCAGGGTGCGCAGCTGCACCGTACGCTCCGCGCCGCCCTCGTCCGGAACCAGACGCAAGGGACCGCTCACGCGCCCACCTCGCTCGGCTGGGGCCGGGCGGCGGCCAGCTGCTGGTCCCAGTCGGGGCTGGGGACCTGGTCGGTGACGGCCACGACGCCGTTCGGCATCCAGCGGGCGGTGCCGAGGAGTTCGGTGTAGATGCCGCGGAAGCCGTCGATGTTCTGCCGGAGCGTGAACTGCTCGATCACCCGCAGCCGGGCCTGCTCGCCCAGCCGGGCCCGCCGTTCGGCGTCGCGCAGCAGCTCGATCGCGGCGGCCGCCATCGGCTCGGGCTCGCGCGGCGGTACCACCAGGCCGGTGTCGCCGACGGCCTCGCGGACGCCGCCGACGTCGGTGGAGACGGTCGCGCGGCCGCAGGACATCGCCTCGATCAGGGTGAACGGGAAGCCCTCGCTGATGCTGGAGAGCATCACCACGTTCCCCGCCGCGTACGCGTCGGTGATGTCGGCGACGCGGCCCTCGAAGGCCACCGAGTCGGCGACGCCGAGCTCGGCGGCCAGGGCTATGCAGCCGTCCCGGTAGGCCTCGCCGCCCTTGGGCGTCCCCCCGAAGAGCCGCAGTCGCGCCTCGGGGATCTCGCGCTGGACGATGGCGAAGGCCCGGATCAGCGTCTCCAGGTCCTTGATCGGGTCGACCCGGCCGGCCCAGCTGAGGGTGGGCGTCCCGGGTTCGGGGCCGGCGGGCGGGAACGCCGCCGGGTCCACGCCGTTGTAGACGGTGCGGATGTGGGTGGACGGGGTGCCACCGCGCTCCTCCCAGCGCCGGTTGTACCGGTTGCCGGGGGTGACCAGCGCGGCCTGACGGTAGCTCTCCTCGGCGAGCATCCGGTAGAAGCCGAGCAGCAGCGCCTTGACCGGCCAGCGGTACGGGCCGGTGCGGTAGCCGAGGTAGCGCTCGCGCAGGTAGATGCCGTGCTCGGTGAGCAGGAACGGCACGCCGAACTGCTGGGCCGCGATCAGCCCGGGCAGGGTGGCCAGGCCGCCGCTGGCGGCGTGCGCGACGCCGTCGGTGGGCGGGTCGACCGAGAGCGGCCGCAGGGCGTGCTCCAGCAGGTCGGTGGCGTTCAGGGCGTCGTGGAGGGTGGGCCGGGAGACGGCGGTGGGCAGGTAGTCACGGGTCCAGACGTGCTGGAGGGTGCGCAGGGCGCGCTCGCTGCGCAGCGCCGGGCTGAGCAGCCCGCGCCGGGCGAGGTCGGCGAAGCCGTACAGCTCGGTGCCGAAGTGGGTGGTGTAGACCGGGTCGAGGATGGAGTGCAGGAAGCGCTCGTACGCGTTGAGGAAGCGCCGCATCTCCTTGCCGCGGGGCGGCCTGGCCTCCGAGGCCGGCCCCCACAGCGGAGCGGTCGTGACCGACCGCACGTTGGCGGGCAGCTCCCAGGCGAGTGATTCGTGGCCGGTTCCGGTGACGGCGATGATGTCGAAGTCGACGTCGGGCATGCCTTGAACGAGCTGGTCGCACCAGACACTCACGCCGCCGTGCTGGTGCGGATACGTCCCCTCGGTGAGCAGGGTGACGCGCATCTCCTGTCCCCCCTCCTGTTCCTTGCGTCGGGTGTCCGGCCTGGGTGGCCGGAACGGGAGCCGTGGCAGGGCCGGACCGTCGCCGGTCCGACCCCGCCATCGGGTGTTACTGGTTACCGGGTGCCGGAGCTTCCGGTGGTCGTGGTGCCGAGCGAGGCCGCCCCCCCGGTGGCCTTACCGCTCTTGGCCGCGGCGTGCGTGGCGCCGTTGCCGTTCTTGGCGACGCCCTTCCCGGGCACCGGGGTTCCGCTGCCGGGGACGAGGGTCGGGGCCTTCGTGCGGGTCGTGTCGCTCGGGGCCACCGGAACGGGAGTGGCGACACCCTGCGGAACGACCTTCTTGTCGGCCGGGGCCGGCGCGGTGACCGAGTTGGCCGCCACGTTGGGCGCGACGGCGGCCGGGGCGGCCGGAGCGCTCGGGAGCTGCAGGGTGACGCTGCTCTGCAGGGAGCCCTTGGACACCCAGCCCGAGAGCGTACCGGCGTAGGCCGAACCGAAGGCGGTCGAACCGATGACCAGCTTCTGAGTGGTTCCGGTCGGCATGGTGGCCTGGACCTGAACGCCGGACGGGGCGTTGACGGTGACCGTGTTGCCGATGCGGTAGGCGGTGACCTGGCCGGCGGCGAGGGCCGCGTTCCAGGCCGCGCGCTTCTGGAACTCCTGGCCGATCTCCTTCTCGCCGAGGTTGACGATCGGGGTGTTGTCGGCGTGCAGCGCCCGGTAGGTGCCGAGGATCTTCTCCAGGACCGGGTACAGGATCCGGTCCTCGGAGAGGTTCGACTGGTGGATGAAGTGCGGGCGCGGGTCGTTGCTCAGCACGTGGCCGAGGTCGATCCGGGCCTCCAGCGGGACGATGTACGACTGGTAGCCGGTGTTGACGTCCAGCGGCTGGGGCAGGCAGGTGGAGTTCGCGTTGTTCTCGCAGATCCCGCTGCCGCCGTTGGCCTTGCTGGTGTAGATCCAGTTGTACTCGTCGGCCTCCTCCTTCGCCGTACCGGCGTTGTAGAAGACGTTCATCGGGTAGCGCGGCACGGTCAGCGTGGACGAGCCGACGGCCCGCTGGGCGGGCTCGCGGGAGGCGTCGCTGCCGGTGAACTTGATCCCGTTGGCGGCCAGCGCCGGCGCCAGGTACGGGTTGTCGCTGGTCTCCTGCGGGGCGGTCAGCAGACCGGAGTGCTCACCGGTGACCAGGGCCTGCGGGTCGACGTTCAGGCCGTTGGTCTTGGCCCAGTCGAAGTTGTTCTTGATCTGGGTCGAGATGGTGTTCTGGTCGACCCAGACGGTGTTGCCCGTCGCGTCCTTGGTGCAGCGCCACGGCACCACGCTGACGTCCTGGACGCAGCCCAGGTACGGGTGGGTGTAGGTGTGGTTGACCCACCGGTAGCTGGTCTGGTCGGCGATCATCTGGCTGGCCGTGGGGTCCACCGTGGTCTGGTGGTCGGCCTTCCAGTCCTCGCTGCCGCCGCCGTTGAACACCATGTCCATGGTGAAGTTGTTGGCGGTCTGCCACTGCTTGGCGTACTGCGCGTCGGCCTGGGTCATCCGGATCGGGTTGGCCGTGTCCGGGGTGCCGGGCGGGCAGGTGACGTCACCGGGGGTGCACTTGAGAGTGGTGTCCCAGCGGTCGTCGGCCAGGAAGACGTCGTCGATGTGGGCCGCGAAGTAGTTGCGGTCGTAACCGAGGTGGACGCCCTGGGTGATCCAGTCGACCATGCCGCGGGCCAGCAGGCGGTACTGCTGCTGGTACTGGTTGTAGACGAACGTGACGACCAGTTCCTTGCGGCCGTCGTGGGTGTACTCGCCCACCAGCGAGCCGCGCGTGGTGCTGTTCGGGATCGGCGCGTCCACCAGCGGGGTGAACGAGGCGCCGGCCGGCAGCGTCGCCAGCGGGGTGGCGAGGTAGCCGTAGCTCTCGCCGATCTTCGGGTCGTTGTCCTCGAACGGAACGCTGCCCTTGAGGTACCCGAACGGACCGGAGGTTCCGGCCGAGGTGGTGGCGCCCTGGAAACCGTCCAGAGTCCCGACGTAACCGGGATTTGCCGCGTAGTTCAGCCCCACCGCCGGGCTGGCCCACGTGTACGCGTCGATCTGCCGAACGTTGAAAGCGGCTTCGTAGCTCGCGATGGCCGCCATCTCGGCGGTGCCCGACGCGGTGTTGGGGAAGGGGTTTTCGTTGGGAAGGACGATGCCCTGGTACTTCCCGCGGGGCTGCCCGTTCACCGTGTCGCTGAGGAAAGCGGCGTCGATGGTGGGGCGGTTGGTGTCACTGAGGCTGACGACCTTGTACGGGGTGCCCTGGTTCTTGAGTTCGGCGGTGATCGCCGCGACCGACGGCCCACCGTCGTCGATGACCAGGACGGTGAGGTCGATCCTGGGCGGCGTGGTGTCGCCGTGGGCCAGGGTGATCTGCAGGCCGCTGGCCAGCAGAACTGCTGCCGCGCAGGCGGCAACTCTTCGGGTCGCTCGACCCATGGTGTTCCTCCCCTTGGGGCAGGCGCATCGCTGCTCGGCGAACACCGGCCCTGTAGCTGTTCGCGGGCAGGCAGGCTGCCCGGCGCCCATCCTGGTCGAGGCTGGGGTCTGCGAGGGACCAAATGGGCGAGAGTGCAGCGAACCTGTTACCAACGTTCATGGCGATGCCATGAAGGCGCTGATTGTGACCGGAACCGGACCGGCTACGCAAATAATGAATTGAAAATGAAAAACCGGACGCTGAGCGCTACGACCGGCTACCGAACGTGCGGCGTGGTGGGGCTGCCCTGGAGACCTACACTGTCGTCGTTGCGCATGACACTCTTGCACAACTTGCCGATCCATTGGGCAGGTTCATGCAATATCGGCTACCGCTGTGCCATGTGACCGTCCGAATATGCAATGGAGGCGCCCGAGTGGCCGATCAGCAGACCGACTTCGGGCCAATCGGGGGCACTCGGAATGCGGTGCCGGAATCGGACGGAACGGCCCAGGTCGGGCGCAGTCTCGGGCTGCGCGGCGCGATCAACGCCCGCGATCTGGGCGGCTACCGGACGGCTGACGGACGGCTCCTGCGGCACGGGGTGGCCCTGCGCAGCGATGGCCTGAACCACGTCACGGCCGAGGACCTCGGCCCGCTGGGCGCCCTCGGCCTGCGCCGGGTGGTCGATCTGCGCAGCCTCGACGAGGTCCGCGAGGCCGGCCCGGACCGGCTCCCCGGCCTCCCGGTCGCCGACCTGGCCGGGATCGCCCCCGCGGGTACCGCGCTGACCGTCGAGGCGGCCGCCCCGGAGGGCGTCACCCTGCACCATCTCCCGGTGTTCGCAACGGACTTCGACATCTACGTGACGCTGCGGGACGCCCTCGCCGACCGCAGCCCGCAGAAGCAGCACGCCCTGCTCGGGGACGGCCGGGCGGCCGCCATGATGACCGGTCTCTACCGCTGGTTCGTCACCGACCCGGTCGCCCGGGAGCGCTTCGCCGTGGTGCTGCGCCTGCTGGCCGCCCCGGACGGGCCGCCGCTGCTGTTCCACTGCTCGGCCGGCAAGGACCGCACCGGCTGGGCCGCCGCCCTGCTGCTGACCGCCCTCGGCGTGGACCGGGAGACCGTCCTCGCGGACTACCTGCTCACCAACGAGCGCTCCGCCCCGGTCGTCGGCCGGGTGATGGACGACTTCGGCACCCGGGGGCTGATGCGGGAGCCGGAGCTGCTGCTCCCGGTGTTCCGGGCCGACCCCCGCTACCTGGAAGCGGCCTTCGAGGAGGTCGAGGCGGGCTGGTCCGGCTTCGACGCGTTCTGGCGGGACGGGCTCGGGCTGGACGACGAGGTGCTGGCCGGCCTGCGGGCCAACCTGCTGGACGGCAGCGTGTGAAGGGGCCGGGTCCGGTCTCGGACCCGGCCCCCGTCGGCCCGGTCAGCCCTCGCTGATCAGGCCCTCGCGCAGCTGCGTCAGCGTCCGGGTGAGCAGCCGGGAGACGTGCATCTGCGAGATGCCGATCTCCTCGCCGATCTGCGACTGGGTGAGGTTGCCGAAGAACCGCAGCATGATGATCCGGCGCTCGCGCGGCGGCAGCTTGGCCAGCAGCGGCTTCAGCGACTCCCGGTACTCCACGCCCTCCAGCGCGAGGTCCTCGTAGCCGAGCCGCTCGGCCAGCGGGCCGTCGCCGTCCTCCTCGCCGGGGCTGGAGTCGAGCGAGCTGGCGGTGTACGCGTTGCCGACCGCCAGGCCCTCGACCACGTCCTCCTCGCTGACCCCCAGGCAGGCGGCCAGCTCGGCGACGGTGGGGGAGCGGTCCAGTCGCTGGGCCAGCTCGTCGCCGGCCTTGGTGAGCGCCAGCCGCAGCTCCTGGAGCCGCCGCGGCACCCGGACCGACCAGCTGGTGTCCCGGAAGAAGCGCTTGATCTCGCCGACCACGGTGGGCATCGCGAAGGTGGGGAACTCCACCCCGCGCTCCGGGTCGAAGCGGTCGATCGCCTTGATCAGGCCGATGGTGCCGACCTGGACGATGTCCTCCATCGGCTCGTTGCGGCTGCGGAAGCGCGCCGAGGCGTACCGGACCAGCGGCAGGTTGAGCTCGATCAGGGTGTCGCGGACGTACGTGTGCTCGGCGCTGCCGGGCTCCAGGGCGGCCAGCCGCAGGAACAGCGAGCGGGAGAGCGTCCGGGTGTCCAGCCCGGCGCCGGGCGGCGTCTCGGGCGGCGCCTCGGGGCCGGGCGACGCGGCGGACGGGACCCGCTGGAGCGGGATCCGCTCCTCGGCGACCACCGTGCCGTTGGCCTGACCAGCGTGGATCCCCGCAGTGCCCAGGTCTCCGGCCATGCACCCACCCCCTTGTGACTGACAGTTGAACGGGGGCCCTCGCGCCGAGGTTCCCCGCGCGGGCCCTCCCCCTCCATACCGGCACACGGTCCTCGGCAAACCCGAACGTCGCAAGATGTCACGTGGGGGTAACGCGCTGCAATCTCACTCTTCCCATGAGTTGCCGGTCCGAAGCCTCGTCAGGATGCGCGAGAGCAGTCGTGAGACGTGCATCTGGGACATCCCCAGCTCGGTGCTGATCTGGGACTGGGTCAGGTTGGCGAAGAACCGCAGCATGACGATCCGGCGCTCCCGCTCGGGGAGCTGCACCAGCAGGTGGCGGACCATGTCCCGGTGCTCGACCTCGGCCAGCGCGGCGTCCTCGTAGCCGAGCCGGTCGAGCAGGGCGAGCCCGCCCTCGTGCTCCTGCGCGGCCTCCAGGGAGGCCGCGTTGTAGGCCCGTCCGGCGTCCAGGCAGGCCCGGACGTCCTCCTCGGGGATCCGCAGGCTGGCGGCGATCTCGGGCACCTTCGGGGCCCGCCCGTGCAGCACCGTCAGCTCCTCCATGGCCCCGCTGACCTGGACCCAGAGTTCCTGCAACCGGCGCGGGACGTGCATGGTGCGGACGTTGTCCCGGAAGTAGCGCTTGATCTCGCCGAGGATGGTCGGCAGCGCGTAGGTGGGGAACTGCACCCCACGGCTCGGGTCGAAGCGGTCGATCGCGTTGATCAGTCCGATGGTGCCGACCTGGACGACGTCCTCCATCGGCTCGCTGCGGCTGCGGAAGCGGGTGGCCGCGTAGCGGACGAGCGGGATGTTCACCTCGATCAGGGCGGCCCGGACCCGCTCGCGCTCGGGAGCGTCGGGGGGCAGTTCCGCGAGCCGCTCGAACAGCACCCGGGTCAGCGTCCGGACGTCCACCGCGGGGCGGCCGCCGGGGCCGCGCAGACCGCCCGGGCGCAGCTCGCCGGCCGGGCTGATGATCGCCGCCAGCACCTCGTCCACGGACACGTCACCCCTCCCAAAGTCGACTACGGCGGCGGGACCTGCGGATCGGGTGTCGCGGCTCGTTCACCACCTCGCCATGTCCGGCAAAACCGGTCATAGCATCACAAGGCGGGCGCAGGTCGGGCAAGCACCCGACGGAGGTGTGTTGGTGCGGTGCCGGTGCCGCGCGGGGCCGAGGGGCGGCGCCCCGCACGGGTGGTTCCGGGACAGAGCAAGGCGCCCCGCCAGGGTGCCGGGCGGGGCGCTGCGGTCCGTCCGGGGGACGGCCCTGGGGTCCGGGTGGATCAGACCTCGATGTCGGCGATCACCCAGGTGGCGAACTCGCGCCACTGGGCGCCCGCGGCCTGGTGGGCCGGGTGGGTCAGGTAGGCCTGGAGGGCGTCGCGGTCCTCCACCAGGCTGTTGATCGCGTAGTCGTACGCGATGTCGCGGTCGGTGGTGTTCCAGCCGCACTGCCACTCGCGCAGTTCGGGGATCAGCGAGCCGAGCTCCTCGAACGCCTTGGCGCCGGCGAGGGCGCGCTCGTCGTCCTTGCGGACGCCTTCGTTGAGCTTGAACAGGACCAGGTGCCGGATCACGATTGCCGCTCCTCGCGGACGGGGGGTAGAGGGTCCCGCCCACCGTAGTCGGTGCGGCGGGGGCCGACGACCGCCGTCCGCTACTTGATCAGCCCGGTCATGAACGTGCCGACCGCCTTGGCGGCGTTGGAGATGCCCTCGAACCCCAGCTGGACGAGTTCGGCGGAGCGGGCCGGTGAGGTGATGATCGAGTAGAGGACGAAGATGAGCAGGAGGACCATGCCGATCTTCTTCGCCTGCGCCATCGGGTGACCTTCCTCCCTGCTGTGGGCCGCCGTCATCCGGGTCCCCGAGCGGCCCTTGCAGGGGGCAGCTTATCCACCGGACGGGCTATCAAGTGTGCGACGCGTTCGCCCGGCGGGACGAAGGTCCCCGCGAGTGGGGCCCTTCTCCGGGTGCCCCGGTGCGGTCCGGGCGGCATGCTGGGTGACGTACCGCGGATCTGGCAGGAATTCCGGTACGTGGATCCGGAGCTCCCCGCTGTGGGACCGGTCGCCGCGGCTTCCCCCCGACGCGGCGCCGGTTGTGGGACTCCGCCGGGGGAGCGGCCAGTCCCCCGAGCCGCTCCCCCCTCCAGGCTCCGTACCCGCCGGGCGTTGGTGGTCATCAGCCCGGGGTGCGGGGCCCTTTCCGCGTCCGAGGGTGCGCGGAAACGCCGAGGGCCCGTCCGGAATCGGACGGGCCCTCGGGCTTTCCAGCGGTAGCGGTGGGATTCGAACCCACGGTGGAGTTGCCCCCACACACGCTTTCGAGGCGTGCTCCTTTGGCCGCTCGGACACGCTACCGAGGGGAACTCTACCGGACGGGTGGCGCGGTCACGAAATCCGTATCGGGACGGCCGTCCGCAGGGGGGTCGGCGGTGGGTCAGCGGTGGGTGTCGAAGAACTCGCGCAGTTGGGCCCCGCACTCCTCGGCGAGGACGCCCCAGACCACCTCGGGGCGGTGGTTGAGCCGGCGGTCGCGCATCACGTCGAAGAGCGAGCCGGCCGCGCCGGCCTTCTCGTCGAGGGCGCCGTAGACCACCCGGTCGATCCGGGAGAGGACGATGGCGCCGGCGCACATCGTGCAGGGCTCCAGGGTGACGACCAGGGTGCAGCCGCTCAGTCGCCACTCCCCGAGCTCCTCGGCCGCCTGGCGGATGGCGACCACCTCGGCGTGCGCGGTCGGGTCGCCGACCGCCTCCCGCTCGTTGTGGCCGCGTCCGATCACCTCGCCGTTCGGGCCCAGGACGAGCGCCCCGACCGGGACGTCCCCGGTGGCCGGCGCCAGGGCGGCCTCGGCGATGGCGAGGCGCATCGGCGCCGCCCAGCGGTCGCGGACCGGGTCGGGGCGGACGGGGGCGGGCAGCGGGGCGATCAGCGGGGCTGCGGGGGAAGCGGGCTGCATGGCATCCAGTGTCGGGTATCCGGCGGCGGGCACCGGCATGCCGCCGTCCGCTACCGGACCGCCTCCAGGACCTCGCCGCAGCCGAGCGCCTCGGCGATCTCCTCCAGGGCGTCGCCCGGGACGGCGCCCTCGCCGCTGAGGGCGAGCAGTTCCTCGGAGGGCAGGCCGAACTCGGCGAGCAGGTGGGCGTCGCCGAGCGGACCGACCGGGACGCCGCCGCGCGCGTCGGCCTCCTCGTCGTCCTGCTCCTGCTCCTCCTCGCTGTCCTCCAGTTCCACGACCAGGTGGTCCAGGTCGCCGAACTCGCTCTCGCCGGCCTGGTCGACCAGCTCGTCGGTGAGGACGGAGCCGTAGGAGCTGCGGGCGGCGGCGGCGCCGTCCGACACGAAGATCCGCGGGTCCTCCTCGCCGTCCACGCGGACGATGGCGAACCAGGCGTCCTCCTGTTCGATGAAGATCAGGACGCTGTCGTCGTCCTGTGCGCTGTCGCGGGCCAGGTCGGCCAGATCGGCCAGGGTTTCGACGTCGTCGAGCTCCGTCTCGCTCACATCCCACCCGTCCTCGGTGCGAGCAAGCACTGCAGCGAAGTACGCCACCAGGGACACTCCCAAGATCATCCGGTCTCGGCTGTCGGCGCGCTCGGGCAACGCGAAAATCTGGCCGCCCCCGCGCCAGAGGCGGTCCGCTTGTTCGGACCGTCCCATCGGAATCGTGACAGAAAGCCCGCCCTTGCGGGGGGTGTTCGGCAGCGCGTCTTTGCAGGTCGTGTCGGAAGGGTTGGCCGACGGCCGGTGAAGCCCGGGCGGCACCGGGTCGGGCCCGGCGGATCCGGGCGGATCCGGGCGGATCGGCCCCCGGATCCGTGTCAGATCCGGAAGGTTCGCATCCGCATGGCCTCGCGCATGCGCCGCTCCTTGGTCCGCCGGGGCTGGACCCGCTCCCGTAGTTCGCGGGCCTCGGTGAGCTCGCGCAGGAAGACGGCCCGGCGCTTGCGGCGCTCGGCCTCGGTCTCCGGAGGGTCCTGCGGCGGGCCGGTGCGACCGCCCGGCCGCCCCGCGGGCTCGTCCGCCGAGCCGTCCCCCGCGTTCGGGTTGCTCGTCATAGGACCTGACATTCCCAGAACGGCCCGGTTGATACCACAGGAGACGCTTTCGTCCGGACATTCGCGGTGCGTCACGGCGCGTCACGGCAGCGTGAACCCCGGCCGGGGCCGCCGACGGGGTGCCCGGGGGCGCGGGTGGCACGCGGCGAGTCGTACAGGCGTCCAGCGCCGGGCTAACCTCGGTACATGCGTCTCCACGTCGTCGACCACCCCCTGGTCGCCCACAAGCTCTCCACCCTGCGCGACGAGCGCACCGACTCGCCGACCTTCCGTCGCCTGACCGACGAGCTGGTGACCCTCCTCGCCTACGAGGCCACCCGGGACGTCCGCACCGAGGAGGTGGAGATCACCACCCCGGTGGCGGTCACCCAGGGCACCCGGCTCAGCTACCCGCGTCCGCTGGTGGTGCCGATCCTGCGGGCCGGTCTCGGCATGCTGGACGGCATGACCCGCCTGCTGCCGACCGCCGAGGTCGGCTTCCTCGGCATGGTGCGCAACGAGGAGACCCTGGAGGCCTCCACCTACGCCACCCGGATGCCGGACGACCTCTCCGGCCGTCAGGTCTACGTGCTCGACCCGATGCTGGCCACCGGCGGCACCCTGGTCGCGGCGATCCGGATGCTGATCGAGCGCGGCGCCACCGACGTCACCGCCGTCGTCCTGCTGGCCGCGCCGGAGGGCGTCGAGGTGATGGAGCGCGCGCTGGCGGGGCTGCCGGTCACCGTGGTCACCGCGGCCCTGGACGAGCGGCTCAACGAGAACGGGTACATCGTCCCCGGCCTGGGCGACGCGGGCGACCGCCTGTACGGCACCGCCGGCTGAGCCCGAGCCTCCCGGAACGACCGAGAGCCCCCGGCGGATGCGCCGGGGGCTCTCGTGCGTTCGGAAGTGCGTCCGGGGCCGCTCAGCAGCTGCCGGTGGCGGTCGGGGTGGGGGAGGGCTTGGTGGCCAGGGCGAGGGCGGCGGCGGCCTGGGTCTCGTCCAGCAGGGCGTTGTAGCTGTCGCCGACCACGAAGTCCACGCTGGCGTCGGTGCGGGCGTCGGCGGTGGCGGTGGCCCCGGCGATCTGCGAGACGAGCAGGGTGGCCGCACCGGCGCCGCCCGGACCGGCGATCACCTGCGCGGTGCCGGGCACCTTCTTGTCCAGCTCGGCGGGTGCGTTGCCGACCTTGCCGATGGTGAAGCCGCGCTTCTTGAGCTCCTCGGCGGTGCGCCCGGCCAGGCCCGCCTTGGTGGTGGCGTTGTAGACGTTCACCGTGACGGCGGCCGGCTGCGGGATCGCGTGCGGGTCGCCCTGGGGCGCGGCGGGCGCGCCGGAGGCGGCCGGGGCACCCGGTGCGGCGGTCGGGGTGGGGGCGGCCAGCGCCTTGCCGGACGGGGTCGCGCAGGCCTGGGCGGAGGAGTTCTTGTTCTTGCCGGTGAAGATGTCGTAGAGCTGCACGCCGCCGAGGCCGATCAGGGCCAGTGCGAGCAGGGCAGCGATCCCGGCGATCACCTTGCGGCTCTTCTTCGGCGGCCGGCCGAGCCGCGGGTAGGCGTTGCCGGTGATGCGGTACTGCTTCCCCTTGAGGCCTTGGGGAGTCAACATGCTCACGGTTTGTCTCCCCCTCGTGCCAGGGCGGGGTCGGGATGACGGGTCGGCCGGTGCGGGCGGATCCCCTGGTCGCGGCCGTAGTCAGCAGATTAGTGCGGTCTGGCTGCGAAGGTACTAAATGATCATCATCTGGAGTATCCCGGTACCCGAATGGAGGTACCGGGGTGCGCACGGACCGCCCTCCGCCGGGTGGCGAGGGGGCGGTCCGGAAGCCTGCGGAGCGGGCCGGTGCGGCCCGTCGGTCCCGGGGCGGGGCCTCGTCACTCCATTTCGAGGACACGGGCGTGCAGCACCTGGCGCTGCTGCAACGCGGCCCGTACGGCCCGGTGCAGCCCGTCCTCCAGGTAGAGGTCGCCGTGCCACTTCACCACGTGGGCGAAGAGGTCCCCGTAGAACGTCGAGTCCTCGGCCAGCAGGGTTTCGAGGTCGAGTTGGCCCTTGGTGGTCACCAGCTGGTCGAGTCGCACCGGGCGCGGGGCGACGTCAGCCCACTGGCGGGTGCTCGTCCGGCCGTGATCCGGGTACGGCCGCCCATTGCCGATGCGCTTGAAGATCACACGGAAAGCCTACCGTTTGGGCGGCGGATGGCGCAGCAGCCGCGGCCCCGCCACGCGCTCGGGTGTGATCTGCGGGTGGACGAATGTGGCTGTTTGAGGGGAAATGTCGCGAAGTTCTTCCCCAGGTTTTGATTCCCTTTTGCCCGAACTGGCTCCGCCCGATCCCGCTCTGCCCAGGAGTGTGCTCCGATGTCCTCCGCCGTCACCCCGCCGGCCGGGCGGGAGATCTCGCGGAGCCTGTTCCGGACGTCCAAGCGGAAGCGCCAGGGGCGTCACCCGGCGAGTGCGGCGCCGATCCGGTCCAGCGAGGAGAGCCGCATCAGGCCGTAGTGGTAGAACTCGACCTCGGGGACGCCGAGTTCGCGCAGGACGGCGATCTTGGCGGCGAGGTTCTCCGGGCCGTCGCAGTCTGCGGCCATCGGACGCAGGATCACCGCCAGCTGCTGCGGGCGGACGCCGTGCAGGGCGAAGGCGGCGATCCGCTCCCGGACCGCCTCCGGGGTCCGCGCGTAGCCGAGCGTCTCGATCTGGTCGGTCACCCCGGCGAGGGCGGGCAGGTCGATGCCGGACAGCCAGCCCTTGCCCGGGCCGCCGCCGTCCATGAAGCTCAGCCGCATGCCGTGACGGCGCGCCTGCTCGGTCAGGTCGGCGGCGAGCGCGGTGACGGTGGTGGCGGAGGCGTCCACGTAGGCGGCGAGGGCGCCGTCCGCGAGCGTGTCCAGGGCGGCGGGTTCGGCGGCGGCCCGCTCGTCGGCCAGCCGGCGGCGCAGCTCGGCGCGGACGGCCGCGGCCACCTCCTCGGCCGGGATGCCGGCCCGGGCGGCGGCGGTGCGGCAGTGGGGGCAGAAGCAGAGGCCGAGCAGCGCCTCGGCGGCCGGGCCCAGCTCCTCGAAGTAGCGCTCGTGGTGGTAGCCGTGCCGCAGCCCGTGGAAGTGCAGCGACTCGGCCCGGATCGCGTCCACGCCGTACCGGGCCAGTTCGGTGACCAGGGTCAGCGCGTACTCCCGGACCTCCGGGTGCGCCGGGCACAGTTCGGTCAGGTGGCGGTCGCCGAAGGCGTTGGCCGGGGCGCAGTCCGGGTGGGCGAAGCCGAGCCGGTCGTTGTGGCAGAACACCGTCCAGGCGTGCAGCGCGAGACCGCGCCGCCGGGTCTCGGCGGCGGCCTCGGCGAAGGGGTCGCGCTCGCCGAGGGCGGTGGACGGGACCGGGGCGAGCCGACGGCCGCGCCAGCGGGCCGGGTCGGGGCGGAAGTACGCCGCGCCGGGCTCCAGGTAGCGGATCACCCGGCGGGGGTTGTGCGGGAAGACGTCCCGGGCCTCGTGGTAGACGGCGGCGAGGGTGAGGCCGCCGACCCCGGCGCGGTCGACGAGGTTGCCGAAGAAGGTGTCGGCGCCCTCGTCGAGCAGGTCGGTGGCGAAGGCGAGGACGGACGACTCCACGGTGCGGCTCCGGAGCAGGGGGCGGGGGCGGGGGCGCTGCTCACGCTAGCCGCAGGGGTGGGATTGGTCTATACCTGGTGGGCCGGACGGGCGGGGACGGCCTTCGGGGTGCGGTCGCGGAGCAGGACGGCGGCGGCCAGCCCGCCGATCAGCCCGCCCAGGTGGCCCAGCCAGCTGACCCCCGGGGCGCCCGGCAGCACGCCGAACAGCAGGGTCGAGTAGACCGCGGCCACGACGACGCCGACCGCCGCGTCCAGCAGCTTGCGGTCCAGCAGCCCGCGCAGCACCACGTAGCCGAGGTAGCCGTAGACCATGCCGCTCGCGCCGGCCGTGACCGTGTCCGGGCTCTCCAGCAGCCAGACCGTCAGCCCGCCGGACACCGCGATCACCAGGCTGGCCAGCAGGAACCTCCGCATGCCCCGGTAGGCGGCCAGGAAGCCGAGCACGAACAGCGGCCAGGAGTTGGCCTCGATGTGACCCCAGCCGAAGTGCAGGAAGGGCATGGTGAACATCTCGGGCAGGTCGTCGAGCTGCTGCGCGCGCAGGCCGTACTCCTGGGAGAGCTGGTAGTCGTCCAGCCAGTTCACCAGCTGCACCGACCAGATGACGGCCTGGATGCCGAGCATGGTGAAGAGCGCGCGGCGGGAGTCGGCGAGCAGGCGCGGGAACGAGGAGGCCATGACCCGACTGTAGGCGCCGCCGGTTCGTACCGGCACCCCGTTATGGTGAACAGCGTCGTTCAGTCCGAGGCCGTGCCAGGCCCGTTGAGAGGTGACCACCCCATGAGCGTCCGCCCGCCGTTGCCGTACGAGTTCCTGCCGCAGGTGCCGTCCTTCCCACTGACCAGCACCGACATCACCGAAGGCGGCACGCTGGCGAAGGAGTTCACCTACGCCGGCGGCAACCTCTCGCCGCAGCTGGCCTGGTCCGGACTGCCGGAGGGCACCCGCGGCATCGCCGTCACCTGCTACGACCCGGACGCGCCCACCGGCTCCGGCTGGTGGCACTGGCTCGCGCTCAACCTGCCCGCCGACACCGTCGAACTGCCGCGCGGCGCCGGCTCCTCGGACGACGCCCTGCCGGGCGCGGCCTCCTTCCACGGGCGCAACGACTTCCCCGGCACCAAGTACGACGGCGCCGCCCCGCCGCCCGGCGCCCCGCACCGGTACGTCTTCGCGGTGCACGCGCTGGACGTCGAGAAGCTGGACGTCTCGGCCGACACCCCGCCGGCCCAGGTGGGCTTCAACATCACCTTCCACACCCTGGGGAGGGCGCTGCTCACCGCCGAATACGGCGTCTGAGGCGGTGACCGGATGAGCGAACCGGTCGAGGTCCGGGCCCGGCCGACCTCGACCGGGAGCGCGTTCACCCCCTAACCCGCCGCGCCGGCCCCGCGGTTGGCGCGGGCGGCGACCAGACGGAGGTGGTCGCGCAGCTCCGGCGGCTCGTGCACCTCGAAGTCGCAGTCGAGGAGCAGCAGTCCGCTCGCCAGCCACTTGAGGGACTCCGCCCGGGAGACCAGCCGGCAGCTGTGCTCGTCGATCGGCTCGACCTCGTGGTCCCCGGTCCAGGGCAGCCGGCTGCCGACCTCGGCGGCGGGGCGGTGCACGGTGGCGACCATGGTGTGGGTGTGCGACCGGCGGCGTAGTTTGCTCGCCACGAACACGGCGGCGTTCTCGGCCGGGAGCGGGCGCGGGGTGAAGCGGGCGCCGGTGGCCAGGGGGCCGCTGAGCCGGTCGACCCGGAAGAGCCGCCAGTCGTCCCGGTCCAGGTCGAAGCCGACCAGGTACCAGCGGCGCCCGGTCGAGACCAGGCGCTCGGGTTCGACGTGGCGGCGGGTCTCGGCGCCGTCCCCGGCCCGGTAGGCGAAGCGCAGCCGCTCCCGGTTGGTGACGGCGTTCGCGAGCACGGTGAGGTCCTCCGGTTCGACGGTCGGGCCGTCCCCGGTGAGCAGCGGCAGGGTGGCCGTGTTGAGGGTGTCGACCCGGTGCCGCAGCCGGCCCGGCAGCACCTGGAGCAGTTTCCCGAGCGCCCGGACCGAGGCCTCCTCGATGCCGACCACGGCGTGCCCGGCGGCCGCCCGCAGGCCGACCGCGATGGCGACCGCCTCCTCGTCGTCCAGCAGCAGCGGCGGCATCGCCGTCCCGGCGACCAGCCGGTAGCCACCGACCGCGCCCATGGTGGCCTGCACCGGGTAGCCGAGGTCGCGCAGCCGGTCGATGTCGCGGCGGATGGTGCGGGGGCTGACGCCGAGCCGTTCGGCGAGCTCGCTGCCGGGCCACTCGCGCGGGGTCTGGAGCAGCGACAGCAGGCTCAGCAGCCGGGCAGGGGTGTCGGTCATGCCGTCCAGCATGCCGGACAACGCGGACAGGATCTGACCTACATGCCCCCTACTGTGACCGGTGTTGCCGGAGAGCAGGACGAGCAGGACGACGAGGAGTACCGAATGAAGACCGCGGACACGGACCGGCGGAGGTGGATCGCGCTGGCGATCGTGATGGTGGCCTCCTTCATGGACCTGGTCGACGTCACCATCGTGAACATCGCCATCCCGAGCATCCAGGAGCACACCGGCGCCTCCTTCAGCGCCATCCAGTGGGTGACCGGTGGCTACGCGCTGGCCTTCGCGATCGGGCTGATCACGGGTGGCCGGCTGGGCGACATCTACGGCCGCAAGCGGCTGTTCCTGATCGGCATCGGCGGGTTCACCCTGGCGTCCGCGCTGTGCGGTCTGGCGTCCGGGCCGGAGATGCTGGTCGCGATGCGGCTTTTGCAGGGCGGGACGGCGGCCATGATGGTGCCGCAGGTGCTGTCGATCATCCATGCGACCTTCCCGGCGGAGGAGCGCGGCAAGGTGTTCGGGATGTTCGGCGCGGTGGTCGGGCTGGGCGCGGTCTCCGGTCCGATGATCGGCGCGCTGCTGACCGAGTGGGACCTCCTCGGCCTGGCCTGGCGGCCGATCTTCCTGATCAACCTGCCGGTGGGCGTCGCCGGGCTGCTGCTCGGGCGGCGGTTCATCGACGAGTCCAGGGCCGAGCGCGCGCTGAAGCTGGACCTTGTCGGGGTGGCGCTGGCCAGCGTCGGCCTGCTGATGCTGATCTACCCGCTGACGCACGGGCGGGAGGCCGGCTGGCCGCTCTGGGGGTACGTGTCGATGGTCGGCAGCCTGCCGGTGTTCGCGCTGTTCGTGGCGTACGAGCGGGTCAAGACGCGACGGGACGGCTCGCCGCTGGTCGAGCTGTCGCTGTTCCGGGTCAAGAGCTTCGCGGCCGGCATCGGTGTGCAGCTGACCTTCGGCGTGGTCTGCGGGATCTTCTTCCTGGTCTGGACGCTCTACATGCAGATCGGGCTCGGCTGGAGCCCGCTGAAGGCCGGTTCCACCGGCATCCCGTTCTCGCTCGCGGTCTCGACCGCGGCCGGGCTCTCGGTGCAGAAGCTGGTGCCGCGGTTCGGGCGGAAGGTGCTCCAGGCCGGTGCGCTGGTGATGGCGGCGGGCGTGCTGACCTACATCTGGGAGGCCGACCGGTACGGGACGGCGATCGCGCCCTGGCAGATGGCGCTGCCGCTGGTGGTGATGGGCCTGGGGATGGGCCTGATCGTCGCGCCGATCACCGACGCGGTGCTGGCCGAGGTGCCGCGCGAGCACGCCGGTTCGGCGTCCGGCCTGATCAACACCGTGCAGCAGGTGGGGAACGCGCTCGGGCTCGGGCTGGTGTCGGTGGCCTTCTTCGGGGCGATGGACGACGTGGTCGCGCCGGAGGCGGTGGGCACGGCCTTCAGCGGGGCGTTCGTCCACGCGATGTGGTGGGTCGCCGGGGTGCTGGTGGCGGTGTTCCTGCTGATGTTCGCGCTGCCGCGCCGGAAGGCGGCCGCCGCCGCGCCGGTGGCGGAGGCGCAGGAGCGGGAGCCCGCGCTGGTCTGATGGCATCCGGAACGGGCCCCGGTCGTCGCGTTGCGGCGGCCGGGGCCCGCGCGCGTCGGTCGGCGGGTTGCTCGGGGCGACCGGCGTCAGCGCGCGCCGGTCGGGGTGACGGCCGTCGTACGGGTGGTGGTCCGCGGCTTCGCCGCGGCCTTGGCCTCCTTGGCGGCGCGCTTCATCTCCTGCTTGAACTCCCGGACCAGGGCCAGGGATTCGGGTCCGGTGATGTCCGCGACCGAACGGTGCGCGCCCTCCTCGCCGTACCCGCCGGCCGCCTCGCGCCACCCCTCGGGCCGCACGCCGTACTGCTTCCCGAGCAGGGCCAGGAAGATCTGCGACTTCTGCTTGCCGAAGCCCGGAAGGGCGTTGAGCCGGCTGAGCAGCTCCTTGCCGGAGCGGGCGTCCTTCCACAGCGCGGCGGCGTCCCCGTCGTACTGCGCGACCAGGAACTGGCAGAGCTGCTGCACCCGTTTGGCCATCGCCGCCGGGTAGCGGTGGACGGCGGGCTTCGCGGAGAGCAGGGCGACGAACTCCTCCGGGTTGTACACGGCGATCTCGTGGGCGTCCAGGTCGTCCCGGCCCAGGCGCTGCGCGATGGTCAGCGGGCCGGTGAACGCCCACTCCATCGGCACCTGTTGGTCCAGCAGCATGCCGACGAGCGCGGCGAGCGCACTCCGTCCGAGCAGTTCGTCGGCCTCGGGCTGCTGTGCGAGCCGCACGGTGACGTTCATGGGCGTGCCCTCCTCGGAGTTGACGTCGGGTCGGCGCCCAGTCTGATCGACGGGGTGGGGCCGGGTGCGGTCAACACGCCCGTAGCAGGGGAAGTCTTGGTGTTCCCGGCCTTGGCCGGACTGCTTTGTTCGTTGGCGGAGCGGTTCTGCGCGCCGGATCGCGCGGGGGCGCTCGCGAGGTCGGGCCGCGCTCGGCCGGGCGGGTGGTCGCGGGGTGTTGCCCGGCGTGGGCCCGGCGGCCCGGGCGCCGTTTCGAGCGGATGGGTCATTTCATATGACTGTTCTCGTTGTGCCCCTGCGGGGCCCCGGCGGCGGGTCATTCTTGGTCCAATCGACGCGTCCAGAAAGGCTCGCCGCCGTGACACAGCCGTTCGAACTGCCGTCCTTCTACGTGCCGCACCCGGCCCGCCGCAACCCCCATCTGGACCGGGCCCGGGCCCAATCCAGCGCGTGGGCCCGGGAGATGGGCATGTTGGAGGGGTCCGGCATCTGGGAACAGGCGGACCTGGACGCCCACGACTACGGGCTGCTCTGCGCCTACACCCACCCGGACGCCTCCGCCGAGGTGCTGTCGCTGGTCACCGAGTGGTACGTGTGGGTCTTCTTCTTCGACGACCACTTCCTCGACCTGTACAAGCGCACCAACGACCGCGAGGGCGGCAAGGCGCACCTCGACCGGCTGCCGCTGTTCATGCCCGCCGACCCGGCCACCCCGGTGCCAGAGCCGGAGAACCCGGTCGAGGCGGGCCTGGCCGACCTGTGGCGGCGCACCGTGCCGGCGATGGGCGAGGACTGGCGGATCCGGTTCGCCGAGAGCACCCGCAACCTGCTCAACGAGTCCGACTGGGAGCTCGCCAACATCAACGCCCGCCGGGTCGCCAACCCGCTGGAGTACATCGAGATGCGCCGCAAGGTCGGCGGCGCGCCCTGGTCCGCGCAGCTCGTCGAGTTCGCGGCCAACGCCGAGGTGCCGAAGGAGGTTTCGGGCTCGCGCGCGCTGCGGGTGCTGATGGACGCCTTCGCCGACGGCGTGCACCTGCGCAACGACCTCTTCTCCTACCAGCGGGAGGTCGAGGACGAGGGCGAGCTGAGCAACGGCGTCCTGGTGCTGGAGAAGTTCCTGGAGTGCTCAACCCAGGAGGCCGCCGACACCGTCAACGACCTGCTCACCTCACGGCTCCAGCAGTTCGAGAACACCGTGTTCACCGAACTGCCCGTGCTGTTCGCCGAGACCGGGCTCGGTCCGGTGGGCTGCGCGCGGGTGATGGCGTACGTCAAGGGGTTGCAGGACTGGCAGGCCGGTGGCCATGAGTGGCACCTGCGCTCCAGCCGGTACATGAACGGCGGTGGCGCGGCGGCGGGTTCGGCCGGCGAGGCGGCTGAGGTGGCTGAGGCGGCTGAGGCGCTGCCGGGTTCTCCGCCGGGTGCTCTGCCGGGGTCGGGCAACTGGTGGGACCCGTTCGCGATCGGCGGGGTGGGCACCTCGGCGCTGGACATCCTGCGCTCCGGGGCGATGCGGGCCGTCCCGGTCGACGTTCCGGTCGCCGCGCCGGTGCGTTCCGGCGGCGTCGACCCGGCCGTCCGGCGGGCGCGCTCGCACGCCCATGTGCCGTTCCAGGCCGTCGGGCCGTCCCGACTGCCGGAGTTCAAGCTGCCGTTCGGCGTCGAGCTGAGCCCGCACCTGGACGGCGCTCGGGACCGGGTGGTCGAGTGGGCCGAGCGGATGGGCCTCCTACGGGAGCAGCCCGGCGTCCCGGGGTCGGACGTCTGGGACGCCGAGTCCATGCGGGACTACGACCTCCCGCTCTGCGCCGCCGGGATCCACCCGGACGCCACCGCCGACGAACTCGACCTCGACTCCGCCTGGTTGGCCTGGGGCACCTGGGCCGACGACTACTTCCCGGCGGTCTTCGGGCGCACCCGCGACCTGGCCGGCGCCAAGCGCGCCAACGAGCGGCTCCCGCTGTTCATGCCGCTGGACGGCACCCCCGTGCCCGAGCCCGCGAACGCGCTGGAACGCGGCCTCGCCGACCTCTGGGAGCGGACCGCCGGACCGATGACCGTCGAGGCCCGGGGCCGGTTCCGCCAGGCCGTGGAGAGCATGACGCTCAGCTGGACCTGGGAGCTCAACAACCAGGTGCAGAACCGGATTCCGGACCCGGTCGACTACCTGGAGATGCGCCGCGCCACCTTCGGCTCCGAGCTGACCATGAGCCTGAGCCGCCTCGGCCACGGGCGGGCCGTCCCGCAGGAGGTGTACGAGCACGGCTCGATGCGCTCGCTGGAGAACTCGGCGATGGACTACGCGGCCATGATGAACGACCTCTTCTCGTACCAGAAGGAGGTCGAGTACGAGGGCGAGCTGCACAACGCCGTCCTGGTGGTGCAGAACTTCTTCAACTGCGACTACCCGTCCGCGGTCCGGATCGTCGACGACCTGATGCACTCGCGGCTGGCCCAGTTCCAGCACGTCGGGGCGGAGGAACTCCCGCTGCTGTACCAGGACTTCGCGCTGGACGCGGAGGCCCGGGCGGTGCTGGACGGGTACCTGAAGGAGCTGGAGAACTGGCTCGCGGGCATCCTGGTCTGGCACGAGGGCTGCCGGCGGTACCGGGAGGAGGACCTGCGGCGGCACTTCGGCGAGGAGCGGGTGCTGGCGGGGCGCGCCGCCGAGGCGGTGGTGCCTGCCGTGCCCGTGGCGGCCGCGGGTGTGGTGCCGCTCGGACCGACCGGGCTGGGGACGGCGGCGGCCCGCGTGCTGCTCGGCTGACCGGTGGCGGTGTACCCGCGCGGGTCGGGCGGTGTACCCGCGCGGGTCGGGCAGCGCGCGGGTACGCCGGGCACTGGCTAGGGTGGCCATCCGGGGGGCCGTGCGCGCCGTTCCCCCCGCGCGCACCTCAACCGCACGAGAGGGCGAGAGAGATGGCTGCGCTACCTGAGGGCACACCCTGCTGGGCCGACGCGATGTTCGCCGACCTGGAGGGGGCCAAGGCGTTCTACGGCGACGTGCTGGGCTGGACCTTCGGCGAGAGCTCGTCGGAGTACGGCAACTACACGCAGGCGTACTCGGACGGCAAGGCGGTGGCCGCGATCGTCCCGCCGATGCCCGGTGAGCCCGGTGTACAGGCCCCGTCCGCCTGGTGCCTGTACTTCGCCTCGCCGGACGCCGCCGCCACCGCCGAGCGGATCCGCGGCAACGGCGGCGAGGTGGTGATGGGGCCGATGGCGGTCGGCGAGTTCGGCACCATGGTGATCGCCAGGGACCCCGCCGGGGCGGTGTTCGGCGTCTGGCAGGCCGGTACCCACGAGGGCTTCGAGAAGCAGGCCGCACCCGGCGCGTACAGCTGGGCCGAGGTGATCAGCCGCGACCCGGCGGCCACCGACCGGTTCTTCCCGGCCGTCTTCCCGCTCACCGTGAAGCGGATGGACTCCGAGCAGGTCGACTACAAGATCTTCCACGCCGGCGAGCAGCCGGTGCTCGGCCGGATGACGGCGGCGGAAGCCTCCCTGCCGCCCGAGGTGCCCTCGTACGTGAGCGTCTACTTCGCGGTGAACGACACCGACGCCGCGATCGAGCGGTTGCAGGCGCGCGGCGGCACGGTGTACTTCGGCCCGATGGACAGCCCGTTCGGCCGGTTCGCGGTGGTGGGCGACCCACAGGGTGCGGCGTTCGGGATCATCGACCTGGGCACCACCGAGGGCGACGTGCCGGCCATGACGGACGCCTGATGGGGGAGCGCGAGGACTTCGCCGAGACGCTCGACAAGCACCGCGGCTTCCTCCGGTACACCGTCCGCGACCTCACCGACGAGCAGGCCGCCCGGCGCACCACCGTCAGCGAACTGTGCCTGGGCGGCCTGATCAAGCACGTGACCGGGGTCGAGGCGCGCTGGATGCGGTTCGCGGTCGGCGGCGCGGAGGCGATGAACCGCGAGGCGATCGACTGGGCGGGCCAGTTCCGGATGGCGGAGGGCGAGACGCTGGCCGGGCTGCTCGCCGACTACGAGCGGGTGGCCCGGGAGACCGACGAGCTGCTGCGGACCCTGCCCGACCTCGACCTGGCGCACCCGCTGCCGTCGGCGCCCTGGTTCGAGCCGGGGGCGACCTGGTCGGTGCGGCGGGTGCTGCTGCACATCGTCGCCGAGACGGCGCAGCACGCCGGGCACGCGGACATCATCCGGGAGTCGCTGGACGGGCAGAAGACGATGGGTTAGGCCGGGCAATGCGGTCGGGTCGTCCGGCGGATCAGAGCGGCACGCCGAGGAGGCGGATCAGAGCCGCACGCCGAGGAGTTCGCGCAGGGCGCGGTCGCCGTCCGCGGTGACCCGCAGGGCCCGGCCGGAGCCGATCCGCTCCACCCAGGCGCGGTCCAGCGCCGTCCGGCAGAGCGCCGCGCCCAGCGCCCCACCCAGGTGGCTGCGGCGCTCGGTCCAGTCCAGGCAGCTGCGCACCAGCGGGCGGCCGCTCCGCCGGCCCGGCCGCTCGGGCAGCTCGATCGCCTGGGCGGCGAGCCAGGCCCGGCCGCGTTCGGTGACGGCGAGCCCGGCGTCGTCGGTGAGCAGGCCGTGGTCCAGCAGCGCGTCCGTGACGGCCACGCCGAGGCGGCCGGCCAGGTGGTCGTAGCAGGTCCGGGCCCGGGCCTCGGCGCTCTGCCGGGTGGCCTCGCGCAGGCTCCGAGGCGCGGGCGGGCCGCCGCCCTCGGTGGATGCGGCGAAGCCGGCGAGGTCCTCGATCAGGGTGGCGACCGTCGGGCCGGCCAGCCGGACGTACCGGTGCCGGCCCTGCCGTTCCTCGACCAGCAGCCCGCCGGCGATCAGCCGCGACAGGTGCTCGCTCGCGGTGGACGGCGCGACCCCGGCCTGCCGGGCGAGCTCACCGGCCGTCCAGGCGCGGCCGTCGAGCAGCGCGGTGCAGAACGCGGCGCGGGTGGGGTCGGCGAGCAGCGCGGCGAGCGGGGCGAAGGACATGGCTCCATGGTGGCGCCGGAACACTTCGGCCGGGACCGAAACGAGCCGGCGCCAGGATGGCGGCATGAGCGACCCCACGGTGTTCGACGGCGGTGCCGAGCGGTGCCACGGCCGCAGCTTCGGCCGCGGTTCCGGCGGCGACTCCGGCCGCGGTTCCGACCGGTACGAATTCGACCGGTACGACGAAGTGACCTTCGCCCTGGCCGACCCGGCGCTGGTGCCGGTGCCGGCGACGACCTCCGGACCACCCGGCGGAGTGGCCTGGCTGCGGGCCTCCGTCGCCCGGTTCAGCTCGGGCGAGCCGCACGTCCGGCGGCGACGACTGGTCCAGGTCGAGCTGGACCGGCTCGACCCGGCCGCGCTCCGGGCCGCCGCCGCGGAGGCCACCGAGCCGGACCCACGGCTGCGGGTCGTCCAGGTGCTCGCGGCGGCGCTCGGCCTGGCCGATCCGGCGGCGGTCGCGCGGGACGTGGCACTGGTGGCCCGGGCGTACTTCGCCGACGCGCCGGACGATCCGGCGGCGGACGCGGCGGTGGCCCGGCTGCTGCCTGCGGTGGGGGCGCCATCGGGTGCCTCGTCCGGAGCCTCGTCGGACGCTTCTTCGGGTGCCGGCCGGGCCGCGGAGGCAGCCGCGAACCGGATCGGCCTGCTCGTCCAGGCCTGCGACGCCACCGCCACCCTGGTCGAGAACGCCCGCCGGGGCACCGGCCGACCGGAGCCGACGCTCCGGGACGACCCGCCGGTACGGGCGATGCGACGCCTCGCCGTCCGGGACACCGAGATCGGCGGGATCCCGGTGCCCGCCGGGACGCACGTCCTGCTCGACATCGCGGCGGCGCAGCGGGAGGGCGGGGCGCCCGACCGCGAGCCGCTCACCTTCGGCGCGCCGCCCCGGCGCTGCCCGGGCCGGGAGCACGCCCTGGCCATCGCCTCCGGCATCCTCCTCGGCGCCTGTTCCGACGAGGTCGCCACCGACACCCCGGACGGACTGGAGACCGCACGATGACCCCCTTCGCCGACCTGCACCACCGCCCCGGCCGCCCGCTGCTGCTCCCCAACGCCTGGGACCACGCCTCGGCGGTGGCCCTCGCCGCCCAGGGCTTCACCGCCATCGGCACCACCAGCCTGGGCGTGGCGGCCGCCGCCGGTCTGCCCGACGGTGCGGCCGCCACCCGCGCGGAGACCGTCCGGCTGGTCCGCCGGCTGGGCGGCGGGGACTTCCTGCTGAGCGTCGACGTGGAGTCCGGCTTCAGTGACGACCCGGCCGAAGTCGCCGACCTGGCCGTGGAGTTGGCCGAGCTGGGGGCGGTCGGCATCAACCTGGAGGACGGTCGGGCGGACGGCACGATGGCACCGCTCGCCGAGCATGCGGCGAAGGTCGCGGCGGTGAAGTCGGCCGTACCGGAGCTCTTCCTGAACGCCCGTACCGACACCTACTGGGTCGGCCACCCCGACCCCGGGCCGGAGGCGCTCCGCCGCCTCCTCGCCTACCAACAGGCGGGCGCGGACGGGGTGTTCGCCCCCGGGGTGGGCGAGCGGGACGCCGTCGCCCGGCTGGTCGAGGGGCTGGCTGTCCCGCTCAACGTCCTCTGGACGCCGACCGGCCCGAGCGTCGCCGAACTCGGGGCCCTGGGGGTCGCCCGGGTCAGCCTGGGGTCGCTGCTGTACCGCTCGGCGCTCGCGGCGGCGGTGGCCACGGCGACGGCCGTCGCGACCGGCGGGCCGGTCGGGCCGGTGCCGGGCTACGCCGAGGTACGGGCGCTGAGTGAGCGGTAGCGGTCGGCCCGCCGTGCCTCCTCGTACCGGCAGGTACTCGCCCCCGCCCGCGTCACGCGGCCGGGGTTCCTGCCGGAGCTCCCGCCGGGGCCTTCGGCAGTGGCATCCACGGCTCGGGTGCCGTCAGCCCCTCCCGGCCCAACTGCCCGTCCAGCGCCGTGCGCAGCCAGCTGTGGGCGGTGCCGAGGGTGGTTTCGCCGGGCCCGGTGAGCTCCTCGGCGAGCCGCCAGTACCGGTCGATCACCGGGTCATCGGTGAGGGTGAGCAGCGCGCTCAGCCGGGTGCGGAAGGCCGGGGTGTCCCGGGTGCGCCAGGAGGCGGCGTGGGCGGCGACGAAGCTGTCGAGCGCCTCGCCCTCGTCCGGGTCGCGCCCGGCCAGCAGCTGCGTCGAGGCCAGCGCGTACGCCTCTTCGAGGCCCTGGTAGAGCACGTCCGCCCGGTAGTCCTGGTTGCTGCGGGCCTTCTCGTTCGGGCAGTGGCCCTGTCCGGAGCAGCCGGTGAGGGCGAGGGCGTGCAGCCGGGCGAAGGCCAGCACCTGGCCGGGCGCCGGGTCGTCCGGCGGCTGCGGGACGGCCGCCTCGACGATCGAGGCGGTCAGCCGGGCCGGCATCCGGGGCGGCAGCGTGCGGCGCCAGAAGCGGGCCAGCGCGGTGGTGTCCGGTGGGGTGCTCAACCCGCCGATCAGGGTGAGCCGTTCGGCGCGCTCCTGCGGCGGGCAGTCGTGCAGCAGTTTCAGCGCGGCCTCGCGCCAGCGCAGCGCGGTGAGTTGGGAGCCGAGCTCGCGCAACTGCCGGGCCACCGCGTCCTCCAGGGCGTCGCCCAGCACCTCGTCCTGCTCCAGCAGCCGCCCGACCTCGGGGACGGGCAGGTCGAGCGTGCGCAGCGACCGGATCAGCCGCAGCCGGTCGAGCGCCTCCGGCCCGTACCGGCGGTGGCCGCCGGTACTGCGGCCGGCCTCGGGCAGCAGCCCGCGGTCGGAGTAGAAGCGGACCGTCTTGACCGTGACGCCCGCGTGCTCGGCGAGCTCCCCGATGCTCCACAACGTGACTGGTGGCACGACTTGAACCTCCCTCAGGGGGAGTTCCTACCGTACCGGCGAGCCCGGACGGCCGGTCGGCCGCCGGGGAGAGAGACGACCTGCGAGGAGACCACCATGACGGCGTTCGTACTGGTGCCCGGCCACTTCACCGGCGGCTGGATCTGGCAGGAGGTGGCCGAGCGGCTGCGCGCGACCGGCGCCGAGGTACACACGCCGACGCTCACCGGGCTGGGGGAGCGGGCCGCGCCGGACGCCGGCCTGCGGACCCACATCGCGGACGTGCTGCGGCTGATCGACCTGGTGGCCGACCCCGAACTCGTCCTGGTCGGCCACGAGTACGGCATCCACCCGGTGCTCGGCGCCGCCGACCAGCGGGCCGGGCGGATCGCCCGGATCGTCCACCTCGACGCCGGCCTGCCGCAGGACGGCGACCGGGCCGTCCAGCTGGTCCCCGACCAGACGGTCCGCGAGCTCCTGCTGGACCCGGCCCGCACCCCCGCCGACGGCCTGCTGCCGACGCCCGGCCGTGGTGAGTGGCACCGCTGGGGCAGCGTGGCCGGTCTCACCGAGGAGGACGTGGACCGGCTCACGGCGGCCGCCGCCGGCCAGCCGGTGGCCACCCTCACCGAACCGCTGCGGCTGACCGGCGCCCTCGCCACCGTGCCGACCTCCGGGATCTTCGGCACCGCGGGCGGCGTCAGCACCGCCACCGTCGAGGCCATGGTGGCGTCCGGGCTGCCGCAGTTCCGGCCGCTCGCCGACCCGCGGATCACCTTCTTCGACCTGGACACCGGCCACTGGCCGATGCTCTCCCGCCCGGGCGAGCTGGCCGACGCACTGCTGCGGGCGGCCGCCGGCGAGGGCCACTCGATCACCCCGCCGGCCGCCGACGAGACGCCGTCCTTCCTGCGGCCGAGCGTCCTGGACACGCCCGAGCGTCCGCTGCCGGACTGCCCGCGCGAGCGGATCGGCACCCTCGACCTGTACCTGCCGCCGGCCGAGGGCCCGCAGCCGGCCGTGCTCTTCGTCCACGGCGGCCCCGTCCCCGCCGACCTGCGGCCCACCCCGCGGGACTGGCCGACGTTCACGGGGTACGGGCGGTACGCGGCGAGCCTCGGCGTGGTCGGCGCGGTCGTCGACCACCCGCTGCACGACCTCGACCGCTACCCGCGGGCGGCCGACGCCCTGGCCGCCGCCGTCGAGACGCTGCGCGCCGACCCCCGGGTCGACGGCGACCGGATCGCCCTCTGGTTCTTCTCCGGCGCGGGCCTGCTGACCACCGACTACCTGGCCGCGCCGCCGTCCTGGCTGCGCTGCCTGGCCGCCAGCTACCCGATCCTGGCACCGCTGCCCGGCTGGGACGGGGTGGACCGGCGCTTCCGCCCGGTCGAGGCGCTCGCCGGGGCCGGACGGCTGCCGATCGTGCTGACCCGGGCCGGGTTGGAGACGGCGGCCATCGCGGAGACCGTCGAGCGCTTCGTCGCGGCGGCCGAGGAGCGGAAGGCCGAGCTGGAACTGGTCGAGGTGCCGAACGGGCGGCACGGCTTCGAGGCGACGGACCACACCGACGAGGTCCGGGAGGCCGTGGCGCGGGCCGCCGCGTCGGTCCTCGGACACCTGCGGGGCTGACCGGGAGCCGGTCGGGGTCGGTGTGGTCCGGGCGCGGCGGTCACGAGGGGAGCCGCCGCGCCCGTCACCACCGTGTTGGCTACACCCGGGCGACGGGGCGTGCCGACAGCCGGCGCCCGGACAGCGACCGGCCCAGCGCCAGCACGCTCAGGCTGAACATCAGGACGCCCAGCGGGACATGGACCCACAGCACGTGCGCGATGCCCAGTACCACCTGTGCCGAGGCGAGGACGAGGAACCCGGTCGCGTACAGGACGGGGCGGGCCGGTCCGCCGCCGGGCCGCCACGCCAGGACCGCGGCCAGCAGGTACACCATCGACGCGCCGTACATCACCCGCGCCCCGACGCTGTGCAGCACCTCGCCGTGCGCCGTGGTCACCGTCACCAGGGCGGTGACCGCCTGGAAGAGGATGGCCAAGGTCTGTAGCGAGATGGTGATCTGAAGGAACGTTGGGGTGCGGGGTGCTGCTGTCGTCCGGACGGCCATGGCACGGTCCCCTCTTCTGCCTCTCGGCATGGATCGGTAGTGTCTCGGTAGTCCGACGACATGGGCCCGCGAAATGTGAGGCGAAGTCGACCGGAGGACGACGAGGAGTCAGGGAACGGCGCCGACGATGAGCACCCCGACCGATCCCGAGCCGAGCCTCAGCACCGTCGTCGGTGAGCGCCGACACCTGATCAACCTCGCCTACCGGTTGCTCGGTTCGCTGACCGAGGCCGAGGACGCCGTGCAGGAGACCTACGCTCGCTGGTACGCGATGCCGCGCCGCCGGCAGGAGGCCGTCGAGTCGCCCGGCGCCTGGCTCACGACGGTGGCCGGCCGCATCTGCCTGGACCAGCTCGGCTCGGCGCGGGTCCGGCGCGAGCGCTACGTCGGCGCATGGGTCCCCGAGCCGCTGCCCGACCGTACGGAGTGGACCGGTGCGCCGGCCGGCGGCGGGACGGCGGACCCCGCCGACCGGGTCACCCTGGACGAGTCGGTGCACATGGCCTTCCTCGTCGTGCTGGAGTCGATGACACCGGCCGAACGCGTGGCGTTCGTCCTGCACGACGTCTTCCGGTACCCCTTCGCCGAGATCGCCGGGATCGTCGGCCGGACCCCGGCGGCCTGCCGGCAGCTGGCCTCGTCGGCCCGTCGACGGGTCCGCGCCGCCCGGGCGTCGTCGGCTCCGGACGCCGAACAGGCCGGTCTGGTGCGGCGGTTCAAGGAGGCGTGGGAGGCCCAGGACATCGCCGCCCTCGTCGGCCTGCTCGACCCCGGCGCCACGATGGTCGCGGACGGCGGCGGACTGGTCGGGGCCGTCCTCCGCCCGGTCGAGGGCAGCGAGCGCATCGCCCAGTACCTGATCCACATCGCCGGCAAGGCCCCCGGGCTGACCCTCCTGGAGCGGACCGTCAACGGCCGCCCCGGCCTGGTCGCCCAGCACACCGGCGTCACCGTGACCGTGGCCGCCTTCGGCCTCACCGACGGCCGCATCACCCACATCTGGGCCGTCCGCAACCCGGAGAAACTCCGCCCGTGGCCCGGCCACGAACCCGACTGACCCGTGCTGCCCCCCCCGGGTAGAGCCCGGGGCTAGCCCGCCGAGCCCGGCCGCCGCACAGCGGTGAGGGTGCACACACCGTCCGTGCACTCGCGCTTCAGACGGCCGCGGGAGATCGTCTGCACCAGGCCGATGGTCCAGCAGACGGGGCAGCCGCGCAGCGCGAGCAGGCCGAGCGGCGCCGCGAGCAGGACGACCGGGCCGACCAGCGGGGTCAGCGCGATCGAGCCGGTGATCAGCCCGAAGCCGACGAGGCCGCGTGCCAGGTGGCGCGGAACGGACCTGCTGGCGAAATCCGCCCCGGGCGCGGTGGGAACCTCGGTGGGTGGCACGGTCACCGTTCTCCTTCCACTGATGGATCGACTGATGGATCGACGGCGTCATCGGTCACGGCCAAGGCGTGGCGCAGTGCCGCGCGGGCCCGGTGCAGCCGCGACTTCATCGCCGGCGTGCTCAGACCGAGCGAACGGGCCACGGTCTTCCCCGGCAGGCCCTGCACGTCCCGCATGATCAGGACCTGCCGCTGGTCGCGCGGCAGCGCCCCGACCGCGGCGGCGATCCGCTCCGCCTCCACCCTGCGCAGCACCGCCTCCTCGGCGGACGGCTCCGCGCCGGCCTTCGGTTCGACGGACGCCTCGTCGGCGCGCGAGACGAGCAGCCGCACCTGCCGGAGACATTCGTTGCGGACGATCCGGAACACCCACGAGGCGAGCGCACCGGTCGCCCGCAGGCTGCCGATCTTCCGGTACAGGATGATCAGCGCCTCCTGCGCCGCGTCCTCGGCGTCCTGCGGCGAGGCGCACAAGGACAGGGCGAACCTGCGCACATGGGGCTGGGACTCCATGACGACGGCGGTGAGCGACGCGATGTCGCCGGCCTGGGCGGCCTCGATCAGCCGCTCGTCCGGCCAGCGCAGACGCTGGTTCATGTGCCCTCCTCACTCCCGGAGCGCACTCGTCAGACCCGGCCCTTGACGCGCTTCACCAGGTGCCAGGTGCACGTACCCACGAGCAGCGTGCCGATCACTGCGATCCCGACGACCACCATGGTGCTTCTCCTCCTGCTGTCCACATGTCCACCGGCCCGTCCGGCCGGTCACGTGCATGAGAGGCCGGGAGGCCCGGAAAGGATTCACCACAGGGGAGGGGGGATGAACGACGAAGGCCCGGACCGCGATGCGGTCCGGGCCTTCGATCAAGGCGGAGGATACGAGATTCGAACTCGTGAGGGATTGCTCCCAACACGCTTTCCAATTCTGCGCGGCGCTGTTCAGCAACGTGCGCACCTGCTCTGACCTGGTGCGGAGGTTTCTCTTGGGTGAGGTCTGGACTCCGTTGGACGGGGTGAATGAGACCAGAACTGAGACCGACCCAAACCCGCCGATGCCGGTGGTGCGGCTGGTCGGTGCGGGGAGCGTCAGTGGCCGGCCAGGTCGAAGGCGGCGCTGGCGATCCCGTACTGGGCGGCGAAAGAGGCGCCATTGCGGCTGGTCGGGGTGAGTGAGTAGACCAGCTCGCGGGTCGCGTCCCGGGTAGCGAAGATGCCGCTGGTGTAGCCGGGGCGGCTGCCCGTCTTGCCCCAGAGCACCACACCGTCGGACGGGCTGAACCGCATCAGTCCGGTGCTGAAACAGGCGCGCCCGGTGGTCGGGCCGATGTCGCAGTTCCGGTTCTTGAAGTTCGGCACGTCCGGTACCGAGTACAGCTCGGCCTGCTGCGCGGGCGGCAGCAGTCGGCCACGCAGCAGGGCGCTCAGGAAATGGTCCAGGTCGGGCGCGCTGGAGATCATGCCGCCCTCGGCCCACGGCCAGGGGCTCTGCTCGGTTACGTCGGCCTGGTCGGTGGAGCCGTCCGGCCGGGTGACGGTCAGGTAGGCGTGCGCGGTCGGGCGCGGCAGCCGGGCGTCGTCGGCAGCCGGGACCGAGGTGTTGTGGAGCCCGAGCGGGCGCAGGATCCGCGCGTTTACCTCCTGCGTGTAGGAGCGACCGGTGACCTGCTCGATCAGCAGGCCGGCCAGGAAGTAGTTGAGGCCGTTGTACTGCTGGGCGGTGCCCGGCTGGAACTGCATCGGATGGCTGCCGGCCTCGGCCACCACCTGCTGCGGCGTCCAGCTCTCGTCCTCGTGGTCGACGAACCATCGCGCGCTGCCGTCGTCCTCGCCGAGGTTGCCGCCGGTCGGTAGACCGCTGGTGTGGTTGAGCAACTGGCGGACTGTGATTGGCGGGTAGGAGGCAGGCAGGGTGCCGGGCAGGTACTGCTGGATGGTGCCGTCCAGGTCGACCCGCTGCTCGGCGGCCAGTTGCAGTACCACGGTGGCGGTGAAGACCTTGGAGATGCTGCCGATCCGGAACCGCCCGTCGGCTGCCACCGGACGACCTGTGGCCAATTCGCCGCTGCCTGAGGTGCCCGACCAGCGGCCATCCTTACCGTCCACCAGTACCACGGCGCTGGTCAGTTGGGCGTTCGGCAGGCCGGATATCGAGGCGCGCAGAGCCTGGGCATTCGGGGGCGGTAGCGTGCCTGCAGCCTGGGCGTCGGTCGTGGCCCCGGCGGCGAGCGCGACCACCAGCGCGCCGATCGCACCCACGCTGGCCCAACCACGTTGGGTGGAACGGCGGTTTACGGCGGTGGTGGTCATCTCGATACTCCTCGGCAGCGGTTCGTGGCCCGGTTGGTGATGCCGAGAAGTCTGCCGGTCGGGGCCCGCCCGGCCATCCGGGGTCAACCCTGACCGGGCCCCGAGTCAGCCCTGGCTACGGCCCCGAGAGTCGGCTCTACCGCTGGACCTGTGGGGTGAGCGCGTGGGTTGTCGGTGGGGAGGCCGGGCTTGGGAGCCCGCGTACGTCCTGACCTGCGTTGCAGTGAATCGACCGTCGTGCCTCGGATGCTGACGGACGGGGGCGAATGCAACCAGGACTGCAACCAGAGGTCAGTGTGCCTGTTCGGGCCGGGCGTCCTGTGCCTGCGCCCAGGCGATCGCCCACTCGTCGAGCGGTCGGAGGGCGTGGCCGAGGGACGCCCCCAGTGGAGTGAGGTCGTAACCGTCGGCCGTGGGGGCGATGATCCCGTTCGCCGTGAGTTCGCGTAGTCGCTGGTAGAGGACGCTGGACGACAGGCCTTCGCACCGGGCGAGCAGCGCGCGGGCGCCGAGCGGGCCCGCGCGCAGCTCCCAGAGGATTCGCAGCGCCCAGCGGCGGCCGAACAGATCCATGGCGGCCATGATCGGGCGGCCGGTCGTCGAGCCGCGAACCGGCGTTCCGGGGTGCGGTGTCGGCATGACCCTCCTTGTGTTTCGTTATCAGAAACACTAGCATTCGAGTAGCGTTTCTGATTTCGAAACACGACAACGGGAGGGACCATGTCGCGGATAGCGCCGCTGGAGCCGCCGTACACCGACCAGGTCGGCGCACAGCTCACGAGCATGATGCCTGCGGGAGTCCCGCCGATCGGGCTGTTCCGGCTGTTCGCCAGGAACCTGCCGATGAGCAGCGCCTTGCACGGGTGGGGCCGGTACGAGCTGGGCAGGCAGCTTGCCCTGACCATGCGGGAGCGCGAGATCGTCATCGACCGAACGTGTGCGCGGTGCGGCTGCGAGTACGAGTGGGGCGTCCACGTCATGGTCTACGCCGAGCGGGTCGGCCTCACCCGCGAGCAGACGGCGTCGCTGGTCCACGGCGGCCCCGCCGACGAGTGCTGGACATCCGAACGTGAGCGGCTGCTCATCCTCGCCGTCGACGCGCTGCACGAGGACTCCGACATCGACGACGCGCTGTGGGCACGGCTCGCCTCGGTCTTCGACGACGTCCAGCTGCTCGACCTGCTCCTGCTGTGTGGCTGGTACCACGCGGTCAGCTTCGCCGCGCGAGCCGCGCGTGTGCCGTACGAGCCCGGCGCGCCTCGCTTTGCCGACGTGCTCCCCGACATCCTCCCCGGCGTCTGACGAGCAGCCCCTCCTGGCACGTGCCTGCGCGGGGGCGGTAGCTGCCGTCGCCCGGTGGAGGAGACCGGTGAACGACGAAGGCCCGGACCGCTGATGCGGTCCGGGCCTTCGATCAAGGCGGAGGATACGAGATTCGAACTCGTGAGGGATTGCTCCCAACACGCTTTCCAAATGTTCGTCCGACTGTCCGGGTACGGCCGTAGGTGTCCTGACCTGCGGCGGAGCGCCTCGTTGGTCAGACGCTGAACGCCCCCGGACGGGGGTGAATGCAACCAAAACTGCAACCAGCGTCGGGCCTCACGGCCAGGCGCCGACCAACGTCGGCTCGGGCCGGAGCTTGATCCCGGTTGCGATCTCGACCTGCGCCGAGAGCTCGGTGAGGGCCTGGGCGAAGCCCGTTGCCGTCGCTTCGTCGTGGGCGGTGAGGGTGAGTGTGCGGCGTTCCGAGCAGCGGATGCCGCCTGCGATCTTGTAGCCGGGGCGGTAGCCGGTGTGCTCGAGCAGCCAGCCGGCGCTGGCCCGCAGCTGCCCGTCGCTGTCGGTGTGGACCGGGCAGCCGGCAGCTGACCAGCGGGCGGCCTGGGCGGCGGTGACGGGCGGATTGAGGAAGACCGATCCGGCTTGGCGGGCGTCGGGGCCGTGGGGGTCGAGGAGGAGTCCGCGGCGGTGGCGGTTGGCGAGGACGGCGGCGGCTACCTCGGCCACGGGCGGTCGCGCGCCGACGTGGACGCCGAGTTCTTCGGCGAGCGGCTGGTAGCTGATCGGGGCAGCCGGTGAGCGGGTGAGGTGGAACGTCGCGGTGAGGATGGTCCAGCGGTCCGGGTCGTTCTTGAAGCGGCTGTCGCGGTGGCGGAGGCGGCATGCCTGGGCGGGCAGGGTCCGCAGGCGGCCCATGTCCCAGTCCCAGGCGGTGAGGTGGTCGAGGGTGTCGGAGACCTGCTGGCCGTAGGCTCCGGCGTTCTGGACGGGGGCAGCCCCGACAGTGCCGGGTATGCCGGCCAGGCACTCGATTCCGGCGAGCTGTTCGGCTGCGGCCCACTGGACGAGGTCGGCGAGCGGGTGGCCGGCCTGGACGGTCGCGGCCACCGTGTCGTCGTCCACCCGCTTCACGGTGATGCCTCGGGCGTTCATCACGGCGACGGTGCCCTCGTGGCCGGTGTCGGAGGCGATGACGTTACTGCCGTGGCCGAGGGTGAGGGGTGCGTCCTCCTGCCGGTCGCCGATCGTACGGACCAGTTCGAACCAGTCATCAGGGGAGGCGACCTGCAGGACGTTGTTGGCCGGGCCACCGAGCCGCAGGGTGGTGAGGGACGCGAGCGTGGTGCGGGGCACGGGTGGCCCTCCTAGGGTTCGTCGGTGATCGCCTTGAGGGCGAGGGTCCGCAGCGGGGCGAGGCGGGTGCGATTGTCCTGGTGGTGGTAGACGGCGTTGGTGCAGATGGCCAGGTAGCGGCCGGTGGCCGGGGCGAGGTAGAGGCTGGTTCCGGTGAAGCCGTGGTGGTAGGCGATCCGGCCCTCGTCGGCGAGGATCCAGGCCAGGCCACGGTCGAGGCCGGGCTCGATCTCGGCCTGCGGCTGCATGCTGTGGGCGAGCCAGCGGCCCAGGGGCCCATCGGTGGCGTGCGAGGTCAGCAGGTGGGTGGCGAAGGTGGCGAGGTCGGCCGGGGTGGTGAACACCCCGGCGTGGCCGGCGACTCCGCCGAGCAGGGCGGCGTTGTCGTCGTGCGGCATCCCCCACAGCCGGGGCCCGCCGGTCAACCGCTGCTCGGTCGGAGCGACCTGAGCGGAGCGGGGCACCGGTCCGTAGGTCGTGCTTGTCATGCCGAGGTGCTGCCAGAGCTCGGCCGCCAGCTCGTCCAGGCGCTGGCAGCGGTAGTGGGCCAGGGCCAGGCCGAGGAGGATGAAGCCGCGGTTGATGTAGCGGTGACCGGCTCCGGGCTCTGCGATCAGGTCCTCGCCGCAGATCAGTTCGGCCAGTGGCTCGGCGCGGTTGCGGTACTGGTCGAGGCGGGTGTCGGCCCGCAGGCCGGAGGTGTGGGCCAGGACCTGGCGAACCGTCACCCGGCTGCCGGGCGCTTCGGTCGGCATGCCGGTCAGCAGTTCGCGGATCGGGGTGTCCAGGGTGAAGCCGTCCATGAGGGAGGTACCGACCAGCGGCCAGGTGGCCAGAACCTTGGTCAGCGAGGCCACGTCGTACACCGTGTCCGGCCCCGGCTGGGCGTCGCCGCACTCGGGGGCGACGACGCCGGAGGCCAGGTAGCCGGGCTCGGTGTCGAAGGTGCCGTGGGCGATGACCCCGCCGGGCACGGTGCCGTCTGCGGTCATCAGGTCCAGGCACTCGCGCAGGTCGGCGAGCGCGTTCGGGGTCCACGGCACGGTGTTGGTCACGGCTACTCCTGGTCGATCGTCAGGTCGGCACCGAGCGCGGCCAACTTCGGCAGCAGGCTGCCGTATCCGCGCCGCAGGTGATACATCCCTCGGATCGTAGAGGTGCCCTCGGCGGCGAGGGCGGCGATCACGAGAGCGGTCACCGCCCGGATGTCCTCCCCGGCCACGCCGGCGCCGGTGAGGGCGGACCGGCCCCGGACGGTGATGACCGAGCCGGTCGCGTTGACGGCGGCGCCGAACGCGGCCAGGGCCGGCAGGTGGGTGTCGCGCTGGGTGTAGATCCGCTCGTCGATGCGGGAGGTGCCCTCGGCCTGGGTGAGGAAGGCGGTCAGCTGCGGCTGCACGTCGGTCGGGAAGCCAGGGTGCGGGCCGGTGGCCATTTGCACCGGCCGAGGCCCGGCCGGGAGGCTGACGGCCGTGCCGCCGTCCAGCGGGTCGAGCTGGATTCCGGCGTCGGCGAATACCGACACCAGCCCGTCCGGGAACGCGGCCGGCGGGAAGCCGTCCAGGTGGACGGTGCCGCCGGTGATGGCGGCGGCCAGCGCGAGGGTGGCGGCCTCCAGCCGGTCCGGCGGCACGGTGAACACCCCGCCCCGGATGCGGTCGGTGCCAGTGACGTTCAGGGCCGTCCTGCCCCGCCACTCGATGCCGACGCCGGCCTGCGAGAGCAGGGCGGCGGTGTGGGTGACCTCGGGCTCCACACTGGGGTTGAGGATCGCGGAGGTGCCCGGGGTGCGGGCGGCCAGCAGCATCGCGGTGACCGTCGCACCCAGGCTCGGCCCCCAGGAGCGGGTCTCGGCGTCGGTGATGAACGGCAGCCGCTTGCCGGTGAAGCGGGCCCGCACCCGGCCCCGGTACACCTCGACCTCGGCCCCGGCGGCTTCCATCGCGGCCAGGTGCCGGTCGATGTAGCGGGCGCAGAAGGCGTCCCCGCCGGGGGTGGGGAAGGTGACCTTGCCGGCGCGGGCCAGCAGGGCTCCGCCCATCACCGCGGTGGTGCGGATGCGCCGTCCGAGGTCGTCCGGGATGACGGGGAAGTAGGAGTCGGCCGGTCGGGTGGCGAACTCGTCGCCGGTCATGGTGGCGCGGGTGCCGGTGCGGTGCAGGATGTCGGCGACGACCTGGGTGTCCAGGATCTCGGGCGCACCGGCCAGGGTGAGCGGGTCGTCGGCGAGGATCGCGGCGGCGTACAGGTGCAGGGCGATGTTCTTGCTGCCCTGGACGGCGGCGGTGCCGGCCAGGCGGCGGCCTCCGGTGATCCGCACGGCCCGCTGGTCGGTCGTCGTGGTGTCGGTGGTGGGCATGGTCACCTTCCCTGGCTTCCGGCCGGGAAGAAGCCCCCGACCTGGGTCTTCGGGTAGAGCAGGGTGTGCGCGCCGATCAGGGTGGCGGGCTGGAGCACGGTGCCGGCGGGAACGATCACGCCGTCGCCGACCACCGCGCCGAACTTCGTCTGGCCGGTGGCGACGCGCCGGCCGTCGAGGTGGGCGCAGACCTCTTCGGTGGCCGGTTCGGTGACCGGCCCGGAGGTGACCCGCAGGCCGGTGGTGGACACGAACGCGCCGATGTTGACGCCGAGGCCGAGCACGGAGTCCCCGACGAAACTGGTGTGCTTCATGAAGACGCCACCGGTCAGCAAGGAGCGGGTGACCTCGGCGCCGAAGCCGATGCGGCAGCCGGGGCCGACGACGGTGTTGTCGCGCACCCGGGCGCCAGCCTCGATCACCGCGCCGGGGCAGACCAGCACCGGGCCGGTGACGAACGCGCCTTCGGCGATGACGGCCCCGGGCGCCACGATCACGTGGCCCCGAACGGTGGCGCCGGGTTCGATGGCCCCGGTGGCCTCCGGCATCGGGACGTCCAGGTTGCCGGCCAGCAGGTCGGTGATGGCCTTCTTGATGCCGAAAACGGTCGGGCAACGGCTCAGCAGGTGCAGCACCACCGGGTCGGTGATCTGCTCGGTGTCGAAGTAGTACGCGGGGGTGGTGCGGTAGTCGATGCGCTCCAGTTCGGTGTGCAGCGCGGGCGCGTCGGTCAGCCGGTGCATGGCTGGTTCTCCTCTCGGGCGAGCGAGTGGAAAAGGGTTGGGGCGTTGTTGCGCCCCCGTGTTGGCGGGTGCGACTCGCGCGGATCAGCCGGCGCGATGCTGCGGGCAGGTGCAGGCGGGCCAGACCTCGATCCGGGCGACGTACTCGTCGGGGCCCGGGTAGGCGCTGGTCACGCCGGAGTCGTCGTAGCGGGTGCCGTCCTGGGCGACGCTGAAAGTGCGGACGGTCAGACCCGGGCGACGCCCGGTGCGAGTGACGCGGCCTTCGTCGGCAGTTGCGTTCGTCTCGGTATCCGCCAGGGACCGCGCTTCGGCGGTGTGTTCGGTCGTGGCGTTGTCCATCGGATCCCTCCCACCTCGATCTCACGCTTCGCTGTCGGTTGTGCGCGGATTGCGAAGGCTGTTCAGCATGGCGGCGGGCGGTTGGGCATGGATACGACATCGCCGCCGTCATGGCGGCGTCGTCACCGGAGCTGGTTCGCGTGGCAGACGGCGTCGTGCGGCATGACCGCCGTCATGGCTACCGTCATCTGGCCCGTACGGTCCTCGAACGTGTTTCCTGCCGCCTGACCATGGCTATCGTCAGAGCAGACGAACGGGGACGGAGAGGATCCGCAGTGGTCGAAACTCCCACACTCTTAAGGGTCTTGACGCTGCAGCGGCACTGGCAGGTCTACGAGACCTTCCGCCTCCGGTTCGAGGCGACCGCGAACTCGGCCGCCGAGCAGGAGAACGACCCCCGGCTCCGGGGCTTGTCGGTCTCCAAGCGGCAGTTCGAGCGCTGGTACGGCGGCGCGGTGAAGACCCGTCCCTACCCGGATCAGTGCCGAGTGCTGGAGGCCATGTTCGGTGTCAGCGTCGCGCAGCTCCTCGCGCCCGCACCGAACGCTTCGCTGCCTGCGCCCGCAACCGCCGCCTCGTTCGTCGTCCCGCCGCCACGGCCGGTCCCTGTCCTCCTCCCCTCCGAGCAGGCAGCGGTACTGCCTGCTGGTGGCCCGTCCAACAGCGAGACCCGCTTCGACGCGGGCACCACGGAATTGGAAAGGCAGGTCGCAATGGCGGCTCGTCGTGCACTTCGGTTCACCGCGATGGCGGAGGGCAGCAGCATCGGCCCGGAGACCCTGGGACAGATCCACGACGAGGTACGGCGGCTGACCGTCGCCTACCCGAAGCTGGCGCTGCCGACCCTGCTCGGCGACCTGGTCGAGGTCCAGGACCTCACCTTCCGGCTGCTGGAGCACGGCCGGGTCAAGCCCCTACAGGCCCGCGAGCTGTACCTGCTCGCCGGGATCACCTCCGGCATGCTCGCCAAGGCCAGCCACGACCTGGGCAACCCGAGCGCCGCGATGATGCAGGCCCGCACCGCCTTCGTCTGCGCCGACAACGCGGACCACCACGCCATGCGCGCCTGGGTCCGCTCGCTCCAGTCGCTCATCTCCTACTGGGCCGGCCGTCCGACTGAGGCCGCCGACTACTCCGACCTCGGGCAGGCTGCCGCCGGCAGCGTCCGGGGCACCACCAGCGTGTGGCTGGCCTGTCTCTCCGCCCGCGCCCACGCGCTCCTCGGTGACGGGGAGGCCACCCGCGCCGCCATCCAGCGCGCCGAGGACGCCCGCGCCGCCGTCCAGCCCGATGACCTGGACGGCTTCGGCGGCATCATGACCTTCCCGGAGCCCCGACAGCTCTACTACGTCGCCGAGGCCACCGTGCAGCTCGGCGAGGACGCCGCCCTCGGTGAGAGCCAGTCCGAGGCCGCCGTCACCGCCTACCGCACCGCCTCCGAGGAGGAATGGGCCTTCGGCGACGAGGCCGGCGCCCAGAGCGACCTCGCGCTCGCCCGCCTCGCCCGCGGCGAGATCGACGGCGCCGCCGAGGCCGTCCGCCCCGTGCTCGACCTCCCCATCGAGCAGCGGAACTTCGGCATCACCAGCAGTGCCCAGCGCGTCCACGCCGCGCTGCCCTCCGGCGGTCGACGGGCCACCGGCGTGGCGGCCGACCTGCGCGAGGAGATCGAGGCGTTCACCGCCAGCCCGACGTCCGTCCTCATCCGGTGAACGCGCAGGTAGGCTCCGCGGCCATGACCCCAGTTCACCTGGCCGGCCCCCGCCTGGCGATGCGCGAAGTCGAATCCGAGGACACCGACGACCTCCTGGCCGTCTACGGCGACCCCGAGGCCACCCGACACCTCAGCTTCGAACCCCGCACCCGCGAGCAGGTCCAGGCGATCACGGACCGCTCCATCGCCGCCGCGAATGCCAGCCCCAGGACCGAGTACTGCCTGGCCATCACCCGTCCCGGCGAGCACCGGCTGGTCGGGTACGCCCGCCTGGCCACCGAGCCGCAGGAGGCCGCCACCATCGGCTTCGCCCTCCACCAGGCCGAGTGGGGTAAGGGACTCGGCACGGAGACCGTCCATCTCTTGTGTGCCCTCGGCTTCAACGTCCTCGGCCTGCACCGCATCTGGGCCGCCCGGTCGCCCCTCAATGAGGCATCGGCGCGCACCCTACTGCGAGCCGGTATGACCGAGGACGGGCGAATCCGCGACCACGTCTTCGTCCGCGGCGCCTGGCGCGACTCGATCACCTACTCAATCCTGGAACACGAGTGGGTGCCGATCGACGGGCTGGAGTCCAGCGGGGGCGTCGAGCTCGGCGGTGGACGCAGGCCGGGGAGGTGACCCGTGTTGCCCGGATCGGCCGTGTCGCACATGGTGATACCCGGTATCGCCGAGTTCGCTCGCGGTGGCGTGCCTGACCCGCCCACGAGCGATGACGGCAACCCCTGGGTCGACGGCTTCTGCTGGCTGTACTGCGGCCAGCAGTGGACCCGGGTGTTGTGGATCGGCCCCGCCACCGTCGCCGGAGCGCAGGCGCCCATGTATGCCTGTGATCCCTGCATCCGTGAACTCCAGGAACGCGTCTGGCGCTCGATCCTGCTCAACGACGAGCCATCGTGCCAGGCTGCGAGCCCACTCCCGCGCGGGCGTGACGGTGAAGCGACTGGACGTCGGGTCGGCCGCCACCGTCGCGCAGGCTGGCAGCTATCTCGCCGGTAGGTCCATCACCCTTGCGGGACTGGCAGATTCAACCTCCGGTGCACTGCCTGCGCAGGGCTGCACCCGTTCCTTCGGGGCCAGCACCGTCGTCCGGTGTTGGCCCCGAAGGTGTTCCAGGATCAGTCCCAGGTAGTGCCGGCGAGCAGGCCGTCGAAGGCAAGTGCCCGCATGGCGGTGTCGTAGTCGTCCCATTCGTATTCGGGAGCGGCGAAGTGCAGGTCGAAGTAGGCGCGGGTTAGGTCGGGCTCGTGCCACTCGGCCGCGCAGCGACAGCGGACGAAGACCTGGCGACGGACGTTGAGGAGGAGCCAGTCCCGGCGGGCACCGCAGTTGGGGCAGGTGATGGGGATGCCACGGGCGTCGAGTTCGCCGGGGTGGGGGACGGCTCGGATGACGGCTCTGTGATGGCCGTCGTGGTCGGTGTCGGGGTTGGTCAAGTGGTGCCCTTCGGTGTCGGGTGTCGGTTGGCAAGCACACAAGACGCACGGCGGCCGGGATGGTTCCCGGCCGCCGGAGAAGACATCGAACCGACATCTGTGCGCATGAGCGTTCGTGTGGCTTGGGGTGCGGGAGGGGTCGACTGGGCACCTGGGGGCCCTGGCCGGGAGGGTTCAGCGGGTGCGGTGCTGAGAGCTGGCCGCCGGTGCAGCGGCCCGGGGGATCGGGGTGACCGGGTCGGTGGGGGTGGCATGCGCGGAAGTTCGGGCGGTGGCGGCGCGGACGCGAGCGGCTTCGGCGGCAGAGTTGTGGTTGGGGTTGCGGCTGGTGTGCTGGATGCGGCCGAGGAGGACCTTGGCGGGCAGGCGGGCGGTGGTGAGTTCTCGGCGGGCGGCGGCCTCCTGGAGGAGCTGTCGGGGCTGGTGGCCGAGGGCCTTGGCGTCGGCGAGGACGGTGGCCAGGGCGGGCCAGTTGGGGTCGGCGAGGATGCGCTTCGCGTGGTCGGGGACGGCGGAGCGGACGTCGCCGGCGAGGGTATTGGTGATCTCCTTGGTGGGCTGGCGGTGGGTGAGGGCGGTGAGCTGGTCGGCGGCGGCCTGGTCGTAGGCGGCCTGGAGGTGCTGGACGGCCTGCTGGGCGGCGTGGGCTTGCTGGGCGTGGCCTCGGGCTTGGTGCCAGCGGCTGGTGAGGATTGCCGCCCACACGAGGGCTGCCATCATCACGGTGAGGGCGTTGCCGTCTGGCCCGTCGCCGGCGTGGATGATGTCGCGGGCAGCCCGGCGCAGGTCGGCGGCGCCCTGGTGGTCGGCGCGAATCTGCGAGCGCTGGGCGCGGGCGAATGCCCGTGTGGCGTCCCGTAGTTCGGCTCGCAGCTCGTGCGGGGCGGTCTGGGCGGTGGCGTTGATGATGTCGCCCAGCGCGGTGATCTGCGCCTGTGCCAGCGCGCCGCCGTCCTCGCAGCCCGTTCCGCCGGCGGTGTCCTCGGTCAGGTACTGGTGGACGTGGTCGAGGGCGTCGGTGGTGCGCTGCCAGCTGGTGAAGGGTCGGTTGCGCCGGGCGGTGGGGTGTTCCTCCGGTGTGCCGGTGGTGAGGCGGGCCTGGAGCTTGGGCAGGGAGAGGTCGGGGGCGATCTTGCTGCCGGGGATGTAGATCTGCTCGCCCTTGGCGTTGGTGTCGCCGGGCCGTCCGACCGCGTAGCCCTGGAGGTCGCCGGAGGGAAGGCGGCGGGGCTTGACCTCGACGCCGTCTGCCTGGAGGTAGGCGAGGAGTTCCTCGACGCTGGCGGCGTGGGGGATGGCGTCGCGGATGCGGTCCTGCAGCCACTGGCGGCTGGTCTGCTGCCAGCCGAGGCGGTCGGCCTTGTGCATCTCGGCCTGGGTGGGTCGGCGCTCGCCGGTGCGGTCGCCGGGCTGGACCTGGTGGAGGCCGAGTTCCTTCTCGATGGCGCGGGCTTCGGCCTGGGCGCGCTTGCCGCTGTTGTGGAGTTTGGGGCGGCGGCCGTCCTCGCGGACGGTGGTGGCGAGGATGTGGACGTGGTCGTCGGCGTGGCGGACGGCGATCCAGCGGCAGCCGTGCGGGTCACGGTCGGGGGCGATGCCGGCGGCGTGGACGATGCGGCGGGCGATCTCGCCCCACTCGGCGTCGGAGAGGTAGCGGTCGGTCTTGGCGGCGCGGACGGGGCAGTGCCAGACGTGGTCGGTGACCTTCCGGCCGAAGCCGCTGTTGTGCAGGTTGACCGGCTCGTCGAGGATCCGGGCGAGCTGGGTGAGGGTGGCGTCCGGGTCGCGGCCGGGATCGCGCAGGCCGAGCGGGCTGAAGGAGGCGACGATGTGCGGGTCGAGGTGCTCGTCGTGGCGGCCGGGCCCGTACAGGTAGGCGAGCAGGCCACGGGTGTTGCCGCCGGGGGCCTTGATGGAGGGGATCACGCGCTGGCACCTCCTTCTTCGAGGCCGGTCTGGGGCGTGGGTATCAGCAGGGCTCGGGCGATGTCGGTCAGCAGCTCTTCGAGGCGTTGCAGGCGTTCACCGATGTCGGGTTCGACGCGGTCGTCGCGGTGCAGCACGTGGACCATCTGGTTGATGTTGTTGCCGATGCGGCCGATCTGGTGCAGGACCTCCGCGCGGAACTCCTGGAGGGCGAGGCGGTCGGTGTGCAGGGGCAGGTCGACGGTGAACTCGCCCCGGATGAACGCGAGCGCGATGTCGCCGAGGTATCCGGAGATCGTGTCCTTGTAGCCGTGGCGCGCGGCGGCGTCCTTCAGCTCGACGAGTTCCGCTTCGGTGAAGCCGACCGGGCCGACCCGCTCTGTACGGCGGGTTCCGGTGTGCGGCCGGATCTTTCCCTGGGGCATCGGTTGGGCGCCTTCGGGAGCGTTCAGTTTCGGGACGTCGAGGGCTGCGGTGTTCTCGTGTAGGAACGCGGCGCGCGCGGCGCGAACGCTTTCGTCGTCGGCGACGGCGACGGGTGTCTCGGTGCTCGGCTGGTCGGCGCGGACGCGCGCGAGGATGTCGCGCTGCAGCGCGTCAAGATTCTCCGGGTCCAGGCCGCCCTCGGCCTGGACTTCCTGGTCTGGCGCGCCCTCGCGCCGGGCCTCCTCCGCCACCCCTGGGGCGGAGGATCCCAGGCCCGCGCGAAGTGTCGGAGACTGGGTACAACTGGCTCCGCCAGGAGCCGAGTTACCGAACGCGCGGAGCAGACGGCCGATCAGCCTACCGCCCTTGGTGCCCTCCTCGGGCACGGTACGGGCGGGAGCGCGGCGGGGCTGAGGGGCGGGCAAGGAGTCCTCCGGATTTCCTGTCGGGGCGGGCGGGTGCAGGCGCGGAGTGCATGCGGCGTGCGGGGTGATGGTCGGGCAGGGAGTCCGGTTTGGCGGTGCCGGATGTCCGGTGTAGAAGGCGGGCTTCGGGACTTCCGGTGTCCCCGCCAATGGCATGCGGGGTGTTGGTGATCACCAGCGCGGAAGAGTGGGCGGCCCGCCTGTTCCGGCAGCGGCCGGTGCTCGGGCGAGCCACGGTGAGCGGCAGGGGCTTCAGGCGGCCGAGAGGCTGGCCTGCGCATCTGCTTGCCGCGTGGCTTGCTCGTCCTTGAAGCGCTGGGTCAGCTTCCCGAGGCGGTCGCTGGCGATCGGCATGCCGGCCTCGCGCAGGGCCGTCTTGATCACGGCCTGGGTGGGGCCGTGCTCTTCGACGGCTGGGCGGACGATCTCGGCCAGTTCGTCCATGGTGGCGGCGGGCCTGCGTCCGGTGCGCTTGGTCCCTACCACCGGTTCCCGGTCACCGGGCTGGACATCGTCGTCGGGGGCGGCGTCCGGCCCGTCGTCGAGCGGGTCGTCGTGGTCCGTTTCCGTGAGCGGAGCTGGTGCGCCCGCTGGGGGAGGAGCAGTGGGCTCGAGGTCTTCGTGGAGCGTGGGCTCGGCCTCGGCGGGTTGCGGCTCGGCGACGACTGTGGTCGAGCTGGCACCGTGTGCGAGAAGGGTGCCGCCGAAGAAGGCGAGGGCGGGCCATCCGGCCACCAGGATCCGCAGCCATGCTGGCACGTGGGCGAGGTCGAGGAGCCCGGCGGTGGCGATGTTCGCGCCGAGGGAGGCGGTCAGGGCGATGGCGAACCAGGTCCAGGCGATGCTGGCCGGGCGTCCGGTGGAGCGCAAGGTCCGCATGCGGTGCCAGGCGGCGACGAGTAGCAGGTCCACCGAGACGGGGTAGGCCCAGGCTTTCCAGCCGTGTTGTCCGGCGGCTTCGGCGATGTCGTGGAGGTGGGCGAAGGACAGGGCGCCCGCGATGGCGGCCTGTACGAGGACGGCGTCCAGGCGGGGGCGTATGGGGTTGGTGGCGGTCATGCGGAAGGTGATCCTCGCGGGTCGAGTCGTGGTGGGTGCGCGCTTGCCGGGGGCGTTTACGCGAACCCCCTTCTAAAGGGGGGTTCGCGCGAAAACGCTCGGGTGCGACAACGGCGTAAACGGTCGCGAAAACGCTTCTACCTGCGGTTTTTCCTGGGAGCGTCCGGCGCGACAACGGGTTGTACGACGGTTGCGGTGGTGGAGGTGCGTGAACGCTCGCGAAAACGCCCTGTTCCCGGTGACGCAGCCGTCGCGGCTGCGACTCGGCGGCTCTCGGCATCGGTCAGTGGAGGCTCGGAGGACGCCTGTGAGGTGCCGGTGGGCGGTGTGGCCGGTACGACGGTCAGCGGGATCGCGGGCTGCTCGACAGCGGTCAGCGGCGCGCTGGCGCTGATGTGGCGGGCGGAGGTGAAGTAGCGGTCCTCCTTGCCGCCGCCGATGCCGCCGGCGGAGCCCTTCTCGACCTCGGCGAGCCCGGACTTGACCTGGGTGTTCAGCCGCCGGCGGGCCCGTCCGATGGCTGCGGCATCGGGCTTCTTGTCGCCGGTCATGGCGGTGGCCAGATGCTTGGCGGTCACGCCGTCCGGTGTCGCGCGCAGGAGTTCGGCGATGTCGATGGTCTCCTCGACGGCGCTGGTGCCCGCCTCGTGGTCGTGGACGATGGTGAGCGGGCCGATCTCGCCGGTGACGGTCTTGAGGTGGTGGAGGTTGACGACGGGGTCGCCGGCCTCACCGGCGACGAACAGCACGCTGCCCGCGCCGGAGGTCAGCCAGGTGGAGCCGTACACGCGGTCGAGGGTGGGGCGCTGGCCGCGCGGGGCGTCCGCGGTGGCCTTGCGCTGGTGGTGCAGCTCCAGGACCTGGATGCCCTCGCGCAGGGCCCGGTTGCGGGCGCTGTTGTAGGCGATGGCGAGGCTGTCGTCGACGAGGGTGCTGACGGCGTCCTTGAGGCTGTCGATGACGATGGTGTCGGCGCCGTGTGCGGTGGCCAGTTCGGCGAGGAGGCCGGGTTCCTTGTCCAGGCTGCTCGGCAGCGGGCCCTCCCAGATGAGGAGTCGCTCGCGGACCAGCTTCTCGTGCTCGGGCCGGACCAGTCGGGCCATGGCGCGGGCGATCTGCTGGGGCCGGTCCATCGCCAGGTACAGGACGCGCTTGCTCTCGGCGACGGGCATGCCGAGCGCCGACTCGCCCAAGCCGATCCGGGCGAAGATCACCTGGTGGGCGATGGTGGTCTTACCGACGCCGGGGGCACCGACGATCATCAGGCTCTCCCCGGCTGCCCACGCGGTCTCCCCGCGGGTGCCCCACAGAGGCTCCTTGTCCGCCCCGGTCTTGGTGACGAAGTCCCAGCCGTCCACCATGAAGCGCGACAGGCGACTGTTCCCGGAGGCCAGTGCCCGCTCGCGTCCCTCGCGGACCTCGGCATCGAGCGCGCTGCGGATCTCGTCCGGCTGGGCGCCGGGCAACAGGGCCTGCTGGACTGTCCGGATGCCCGTGGCGTGCAGCTTCCGCAGCTCCGACTCGCGCCGCACGATGACCGCGTAGTAGTCGGCGTTGTTCGCCGATGGCGGCGCCTCGGCGGCGAGCCGGACCAGGTAGTCCACGCCGCCCACGCGGTCCAGGACACCGGCGCCTCGAAGTCGGTCGGCGACGGCCACCGCAGCTGTCGGGGCCCCTTCGAAGGCGAGGTCGAGGATCGCGCGCCAGATGGTCTCGTGAGCGGGCCGGTAGAAGTCGCCGGCGTCGAGGATGGCGCGCGCCGCGTCGATGGCGGGCGCGCCCAGCGCCATGCAGGCGCCGATGACCGCCCTCTCGGCGTCCAGGTCGTTCGGCGGTGTCCCTTTCGGGAACACCGCGTGGTCGTCGTCGAAGACGGCGTCGGCCGCACCGGAGCTCGACGGCCCGTGTGCCGGGCCCGTAGGCTGGGACATGGATTCCCTCCCGCCGTGCATCAGGCCCTGGCAGGCCGCACAGCGGTTGATCGTCTTGATGGGTGGTCACATAGGGAGCCTTCACGGCCCTCGGTGCGCTAACACCGGGGGCCGCCCTCGTTTCCGGGCTCGCGCGGCCGATCGTGCTGGCCTGAGTCCGTCAACGTACGCAGAGTAAACACACACCTGCTGTGCTTCGTCAAGGCAGATGTTGTGTCGCTACGACACGGTGACTGTGCTGGATGTTGACTTCACCTGTGTCGGCTCGCTATCTTGCTGCCATGACGAACCCCAAGGACTGGCAGGCCGGCGTGACGGGCCGCGTTGCCGAGGCGGTCCGGCGCTTCCGCGAGGAGCGGGGGATGAGCGCGCAGGACGTCGCTGCGGCCTGCGCGAAGCTGGGCTACCCGATCGCGCGGAACGTCATCGCCAACCTTGAGAACGGCCGGCGTTCCAGCGTCGACGTGGCCGAGGTGTTGGTCCTCGCCAAAGTGCTCGAGGTTCCCCCGGTGGTCTTCCTCGTTCCCCTGGGTGAGGTCGGGGAGGTCGAGCTTCTCCCGGGCCTGATGTACTCCACCGGCGAGGCGCTCCAGTGGGTCTGCGGGGAGCAGCCGTTCGATCACGAGCCGACCAATGACCTGGAGCTGCGGTTCAGCGCGATCCGCAATTACAGCGAGACGCTCCGCGGTCTGCAGAAGACGATCAACAGCTCGGAGGAGTACCGCCGCAAAGTCGCCACGGCCCGTGATCCGCAGACCCGCGAGGCCAACGTCAAGCTGGTCAACCAGTTCGACGAGATCATCGGCGACTACTCGCAGGACGTCCAGGACCAGAGATCGACGATGCGCCGGAATGGCATCACTCCGCCGGCCCTGCCGTCAGAACTTGCCTACCTCGACCTCAGCCACCACGACGACTGGGGGCATGTCTCCGAGGAGACCCCCGACGCGTCCGGCAGCCAGCCTGCTGCGGATGGGGAAATCTAGAGCCGAGTGGCGTGCTCAGGCACCCATCTCGCGAGGCTGTCCAGCAAGCAGTAAGCACTTGGGAGTGCCTATCTGACCCGGCTCCCCGAACCGCGCGGCACGCGTGACGGTCCGCCAGACCCGTCCGCGTCTCGCTCCAGGTGTTAGCGCGCCTGGGCGAGGGATCGCGCCGCCATGACCACCCATCACACGATCAGACCGCCCGGGGTGCCAGCCCTGCGCGGTCGACGAGGAGTCCCATGCCTCAGCCCGCCCTTTCCCTTGCCCGCCTCTCGGAGGCCCTTGGCCTGCCCGAGCAGAGCCTGCTCGCCCTCGTTGCGAACTGCGACACGGCTCCGGACCCCACGCTCGTCGCCCTCACGGTCGAGGAAGCCGCCCGCCGCCTCGGCGTCGGCCGCACCACGATGTACGGCCTCGTGTCCTCGGGCGAAGTGCCGTCCGTGATGATCGGCCGCTTGCGCCGGATCCCCGCCCAGGCGCTCAGCGACTACATCGCCGACCGTGCCGGTGCCACCGTCGCGCTCGTGGCCTGAGGGGGACTTCATGACCAAGTCCCGCAAGCCCAACGGCGATTCGACCATCTACCAGGCCAAGGACGGGCGGTGGCACGGCTACGTCACGGTCGGCGTGAAGGACAACGGCAGCCCCGACCGCCGGCACGTCACCCGCAAGACCCGCCCGGAGATCACCAAGGCCGTCCGAGACCTGGAGGCCAAGCGCGACAAGGGCAAGGTGCCCAAGGCCGGCCAGCGCTGGACCGTCGAGAGCTGGCTCACCCACTGGGTCGAGAACATCGCGGCCCTCACCGTGGGCGAGAACACCATCGACGGCTACCGCGTCGCCGTCTACCACCACCTCATACCCGGCCTCGGGGCACACCGCCTGGAGAAGCTCGAACCCGAGCACCTCGAACGCCTCTACGCGAAGATGCAGAAGGCCGGCAGCTCGGCGGGGACGGCTCACCAGGTCCACCGCACGGTCCGCGTGGCGTTGAACGAGGCGGTCCGCCGCAAGGCCATCACCGAGAACCCGGCGACGATCGCCAAGGCTCCGGTGCTGGACGAGACGGAGGTCGAGCCGTACTCGGTCGAGGAGGTCCAGCGGCTCCTGCTCGAAGCGGCCAAGGTCCGCAACACCGCCCGCTGGGTCATCGCCCTCGCGCTGGGTCTCCGCCAGGGCGAGGTGCTCGGACTGCAGTGGGAGGACGTCGACTTCGAGGCCGGCGTCATCCTCGTGCGGCGCGGTCGGCTGCGGCCCCGCTACAAGCACGGCTGCGGTGACCGCTGCGGGCGCAGGCCCGGCTACTGCCCGACGAAGATCAACATTCGGCGCGAGACCAAGTCCACCAAGTCGAAGGCCGGCAAGCGGCCGATCGGCGTGCCCGAGGAGCTGATGAAGCTCCTGGCCCAGCACAAGGAGACGCAGGACCGCGAGCGCCTGCGTGCGCGCGACCTGTGGGTCGAGAAGGGGTACGTCTTCACCTCGGAGGTCGGCGAACCGCTCAACCCCAACACCGACTATCACCGGTGGAAGGACCTGCTGAAGGCCGCCGAGGTCCGCGACGCTCGCCTTCACGACGCCCGGCACACCGCCGCCACCGTGCTGCTGATCCTCGGCGTCCCCGACGCCGTGGTCGACGCCATCATGGGCTGGGAGCCCGGCAAGTCCGCCCGGATGCGGCGGCGCTACCAGCACATGACCAGCCCCGTGCTCCAGCAGACCGCAGCCAAGGTCGGCGGCCTGCTCTGGCCTGCCCCGCCGAACGCCGATGATGCTCCTGTGCCCGCACAGCCGACGACGCCGGCTGATGCCGACGTGGACTCGACCGCCACCGAGGCGGACCACGAGCCCAATTCGGACCCGTCGATGCTGTTCGTCGCGTGCCTCGATGAGCGCCGCATCCCGTTCCTCCGCCGCGCACATGCTCAGGCCCTGGTCGAGCAGTGGGGCTCCGAGCAGCCGGGCCGTGTGGCTGGGGTGGAGGAGTGGGATCGGACGGAACGGGAGTCTGACGGCCCTGCCGAGTCGCGCGTGGCGCGTGACCGGCTTCCGGAGCGACGCATGGTCTTCCACGCCTTCGCGGTGTTCCGGCCAGGTGGCGAGCGCGTTGACCTGGCGATGCCGGAACAATGGGCGGTCACCGCGTGGGACTTCGAGACCGACCTCTACACCGACCGGCCCGTCTCCTGGCGCACCACTCGCCGCCCGGGACGCGACCAGCTGGTGGAAGCCCAGGTGCGTGGCACGGACAAGGACGCGGTCATCGGTGCGTACACCCTGGCGAAGGCGCAGGCTGTGGACCGCGCCCAGAACCCCGGTAAGTACGGTGATGCCAGCGACTGGTGATCGCCGTTTCGGGCCCGGCTCCCCTGGGGGCCGGGTCCGATTAGGTCGCTTGAAGTTACTTTGTTGGCAAGGTCCTTACCAACGTTGGCGACGGCGTGGTCAGGTGCGGTCCTTCAGCCCCGGATCGCCTGATCGAGGTGCGACCGCAGTGTGCGGCTTCCCTCCCTCCCGCACTGCGCGGATGCGGCGACCGGCCGCCACACTGATGCCCTGCGGGCGCACGCGCGCCTGGGCTGCCACTACCAGCAGTGCGAGATCGGGCCCGGCCCCTACCAGGTCGCCGAATGGCGTGCCGACGTCGACGATCTCGTCCGGGAAACCTGTGGCCCGATGGTGCGCGGCCGTCACGACGCCCCGGCCGATGACACTCTGACGGACGGTACGGACCGCCGCACTTTTTCTCTGGGTTACTGGGCGGACGCACTATGCTTCCGCCACCCAGCATGCACGATTTTCGCACCATCTGATCGGTTCGAACGGAGTCACCAGCATGGCCCACCGCCGCTCCGGACAGCACAGCGCCGCCGACCCTTTGAGGTCGATTCTGGAGTCCTGGCAGAAGTCTCTGATCGACCTGGGCTTCCGCAACCGCCTGGTGCACTACCGGCGCAGCAGCAGGCAGGCGGGTGCGGACATCATCGGACCGGGGCTGGCGCAGGTGCTGGACGCTCTGCCCCAAGGCTGCCTGTTCGCCCCGGTGCCGGAGAAAAGCCCCGCTGCTGTCCAGCCGAAGCCCGACTTGTCCGGGTACCTCGGCGATGTGGTCGCGCCCCTGGCTGGAAGCCGCCCCATCGACACCCCCGCCTCCCGGACGGGGGCCAGCACCACCCGGCTCGCGCTGCGCACTACCAAGGTCACCCAGGCCGAACAGGACAGACATCTCAAGCGCCTGGCTACGGTCGCGCAGGAGAAGTACAACGACTACGGCCTGTGGGTGTTGTACCTCGGCGTGGGCTTCCTCCAGTGGCGTCCGGCTGTCGACGCCGATCCTGTCGCCTCGCCCCTGCTGCTGGTGCCGGTGCGGCTGCGCAGATGGAAGGGGGATTCCTTCCTCCTGGAACTCAACGGGGACGAGGAGCTGAGCTTCAACCCCGCGCTGGCCGTCAAGATGGAGGAGATGGGCATCGAGTGGCCCGCTCCGGAGCAGATCGAGCCCACCGACGCTCCGGCCCTGCTGGAACAGGTCCGGCGGGCCGTCTCGGCCCGTACCGGCTGGCAGGTCAGCGAACGCATCGTGCTGGACGCCTTCAACTCCAGCAAGGAGGTGATGTACCGGGACTTGCGGGACAACATGCAACGGATCCTGGGGAGCCCGCTGGTGCGTTCCTTGGGCCTGGGCGCCGACGCGGCCGGCACCGCGGACTCGCTCGACTTCGATCCGGTACCGCTGGACCTGATCGACCAGGATCAGCCACCGGAGCAGGCTCCGCTCGTGCTCGACGCAGACTCGTCCCAGCGCCAGTGCGTCGCCGCCGCGCTCGACGGCCGCAGCTTCGTGATGGACGGCCCGCCCGGTACCGGTAAGAGCCAGACCATCACCAACATGATCGCGGGTCTGTTGGAGAGGGGCCGAAGCGTCCTGTTCGTCAGCGAGAAGGCCGCCGCACTGGACGTGGTGCGCAACCGCCTCGATGAGGTCGGCCTGGACGATTACGTGCTCGCCCTGCACAGCAACACCGCGAACCGCAAGCAGGTCGCCCAGGAGCTCGGACGGTCGCTCAGCGCACCCCGCCGTTCCTTCCCGGCCGCGCGCCGAGACGAGCTCCTCACCGCCAAGGAACTGCGCCGGGAGCTCTCCGGCTACGCCGCGGCGATGAACGAGCACCACGAGGGGATGAACCGCTCCCTGCACGCGGTTCTGGGACGCGTCTCGCTGCTGCACACCCTGCAGCAGCTCGCCCCGGAGCCGGAGTTCGACGCGGCCGGCCTCACCGAGGAGCGCCTGCGCGGCATCCTCGACGGAGCACGTTGGGTGTCCCGTTCCTGGCGCCCCGCTTTGGAGGGGGAGGCGTTCGCCTGGCGCGGACTGGGCGAGACCGGCGGCGAACTGGACGCATTGGCGAGGGCCCTGGAGGACTTCGCCGCCCTGCGCGGTGCCCTGGCACCGCACGCCCCACTGATGGAGGCCATGGGGTGGGACGGCCTGTATGACGCCGAATGCCTCATTGAGGTGCTGCGGTTGGGTGCCGGAAGGCCTGTCCTGCCGCTGTCCTGGCTGGAGACGGATCCGACCCGGATTGCCAACGGCATCCGGACGTTCGAGCGGCGGCTCGACACCGTGGAGACTGCCGAACGGGTGGCGAACGAACTGCTCGGACCGCACTGGGCCGAGCTGACCGGTCCCTCCATCTCTTCCGAGCCTGGGCCGCAGGAGCAAGCGCTCGCCGGGCTCATCCCGTCCGGGCTGGATCTGTCCGGAGCCACCGCCGAGCAGGCCACCGCCCTTGCAGACCGGCTGGCGGCTGACGCGCAGAACCTGGAGCGTGCACTGCAGCTGTTGGCCAACGCCGCCCGTGTTTACGGCGTCCCCACGCCGGAGACCTGCGCGCAGGGTTTGCGCTTGGTCCGCCTGACCGAGCTCTCCCTGCCGGAGCAGGACGAGAAGCCCCCCGCACGGTGGCTGACCCCCGCGGGCGCGGCCCAGGCCCGTACTGCCCTGCACCGGCTGTCCGACGCAGTCGCCGATCTGCGTACGGCCCGCGACAGGGCCCGGCGGCAGTTCACCGAACGGGTCCTGGAAGAGGCTGCATTGGTGGACGTGGCCCAGCGCTTCGCCACCGTGCATCGCTCGCTCACGGCGCGGATGTCCTCCTCCTACCGGGCAGACCGCCGCACCGTGCGTACCCTGCTGCCCGAGGGTGCCAAGTGCACCAAGCAGGTCCTGATGGCGCTGCCGGACGCCGTCGCCTGGCAGCAGGCTCAGCAGCGGCTGGAACAAGAGGGCCGTCGCGAGGGTGAGCTCCTCGGTCACTTCTGGCGGGGTGAGGAGACTGACTTCGCTGCCGCAGAGAAGGCACTCGGCTGCGCCGAGCGGGCCGCCGAACTGGCCCCGCAGCTCTTGGACCCCGAGGCGCTCCGAGCCCAGCTCGCGCACGGCGGCCAGCCCCGTCCGGCGGCCCGCGAGGCAGCCCGGGACGCCGGAGAGCTGCTCACCGCGTGGCGCGACTCGCTGGTGCTCCCACCGCTCCTGGGCGCCCCCTGTGATCTGGAGGACGGCACCCTGGCGGACGCCGCCTGCTGGAGCAGCGCACACGTCGCGCCGCTGCTGGAGGCCGCGCGGCTGCTCGAGCACGTCAGCAGTGTCTCCGGGCGCGACGGCCGGACCCTGGCCGAGGCGCGCGCCGCGATCGCGGCTGCTCGGGCCGCCCGCGCCGCCGACGAGGAGTTCGCCGTCCATGCCGAGCAGGATCGCGACTTCCTCGGCGGGCTGTATGCCGGCCGCGCCACCGTGCGTGCCGCGCTGGGGCAGGCGGCGGCCTGGCTGCAGCGGCTGCGGGAAAGTTGCATGCTCGAGGAAGGGGTGTTCCCTGCCGAGGCGGCTCGGATCCTCCACCAGGCACTTCCGGACAGCGCGTTGGAAGAGGCGAAGCGGTTCTGGGACCGTTCCTGTGTCCGGCTGGTCGGGATATTCGACGAGCAACGCGGCCGCAGGCTGCGCGCCGCCCTGTCCGTGACGGCGTCGGCCGAGCAGCTACTGGCCCTGTTGGACGGCGACCGCGGGGGCCCCGACGAGTGGACGGCCTACCAGCGAGGCCAGCGGGCGCTGGAGGAGGCGGGTCTGGGCGACCTGACCGCCCGCGCCGTCCGGGCCGGCGTCACGCCGGAGGACTTCCCGCTGGTGGTGGAGAAGTCCGTGCTGCACTCCTGGGCCGATCGCGTCATCCAGAGCGACCCCCGCCTGGTGTGGAACCGGGCCAAGGACCGCGACGACAAGGTCGCCGCGTTCCGCGACGTCGACCATGCCCTGGCCGAGCACGCCCGGATCAGGGTGGCGCGCACTTGCGACATGAACCGGCCCGATGTACTCAGCAGCCCCGGCACCAGGCTGATCCAGTACGAGGGCAAGAAGAAGAGGCAGCACAAGCCGGTGCACATGCTCCTTCGGGAGGCCGGCGAGGCGGCGCTGCGGGTCAAGCCCTGTTTCATGATGAGTCCCCTGACGGTCAGCCGGTTCCTGCCGCCGGACTTCACCTTCGACGTCGTGATCTTCGACGAGGCGTCCCAGGTCCTGCCGCAGGACGCGATCAACTGCATCTACCGGGCCAAGGCTCTGATCGTGGCCGGCGACGAGAACCAGCTGCCGCCCACCGCGTTCTTCACCGCCGGCGAGGACGAGGAAGACGACCCGTACGCCAAGGAGGAGGTGCCCCGCTACGAGTCGCTGCTCTCCCTCGCCAAGGGCAACGGGATGCTCAAGGAGCTCTCGCTGCGCTGGCACTACCGAAGCCGCCATGAACACCTGATCGCCTTCAGCAACCGGCAGTTCTACCGGGGTGCCATGACCACCTTCCCCGGCGCGTTCTCCGAAGGACCCGACGTGGGCGTGGCCTTCTTCAAGGCCGAGCAAGGCGTCTACCGCTCCGGTGCGGCGGCCCGCAACAACCCCGGCGAGGCCGTGGAGGTCGCCCGGCGCGTCATCCACCACTTCCGCACTCGCCCCAACCGCTCGCTGGGCGTCGTCGCGCTCTCCCAGTCCCAGGCCGAGGTGATCCGGGAGGCGGTCGATCAGGAGCGCAGGCGGCATCCCCACCTGGACGGGTGCTTCTCCGACGACCGCCTGGACGGCTTCTTCATCAAGAACCTCGAAGCCGTGCAGGGCGACGAGCGCGATGTGATCGTCATGTCGGTCGGCTACGGTCCGGACGAGAACGGCAAGATTAACCAGAACTTTGGCCCGATCAACCGCAAGGACGGCTGGCGGCGGCTCAACGTCGCCGTCACCCGCGCCCGCTACCGTGTCGAGGTGGTGGCCTCCTTCGAACCCGAGAACCTCCGGCCGTCCGAGAGTGAGAGCTTCGAACACTTCGCCCGCTACCTCAAGTACGCCAAGTACGGGCCCGCCGTCCTCGCCCAAGAGGCCGAGGACGCTGACGCCGTGCCCGAGAGCCCGTTCGAGGAATCGGTGCTGGAGGTTCTGCGCGGCTGGGGCTACACCGTCCAGCCACAGGTGGGCGTCGCCGGCTACCGGATCGACCTGGGGGTACGCGACCCGCAGCGCCCCGGCCGCTACGCCCTGGGCATCGAGTGCGACGGCGCCATGTACCACTCCTCCAAGGCCGCCCGCGATCGCGACCGGCTGCGCGAGGCCATGCTCACCGGCCTCGGCTGGACGCTGCACCGTATCTGGGGCACCGACTGGTACCGCAACCGGGCGGAGGCGGAGGCCCGGCTGAAAACCGCCGTCGAGCGGGCTGCCGCCCGGAGCGTGAGCGTCGCCCCGGACCGGAGCGCCGCGCCTGTCGCCGCTGCGTCGGAGGATGCCAGGGCGTCGGCAGCACCGCTCGCCCAGCAGGCCGTGCCCACACCCCGGCGGTCCTCGCCCAGCGGCAAGGTGTCGACTGTGGCTGCTCTGCCAGCGTCCGCGGAACAACGGATCCGCCACGAACTGGAGCAGCTGCGAGCGGAGTTGGAGCAGCAGTCCGGTACATCCGGGCACGACTCGCGCCCGCGGGCCCGTACCGACCAGCAGCGCAGGCAGCGCGGGCGCACCGAACAGCTGGAGGAGCGTGCCGCCCTGCTCAAGGCGTATCTGACCGGCGACCGCAGGGCCGCGGCGGACGCCGTGTGCCCCGGCCGTCTGGTCCGGGTGGATTTCGACGGGGAGCAGCAGGAGTACGAGATCACGTCCCAGGAGCCGCACTCGGCGGACGTGGAGAAGCTCAGCCCCTTTACCCCGCTCGGACAGGCCCTGCTCGGCCGGACGGCCGGCAGTCGCGTCGAGTACGAGCACGACGGGCGCCGTATGGCCGTGCGCCTGCTGGCAGTGAGGGACTGACGGCACGCTGGTGCGCGTCGGTGGGCGGCTTCCCGGCTCGGGAGGCCGCCCGCTGCGTGTCCCCCACCTTTCTCGGTGGGGGCTACGTAATTGAACTCGTGAACCGCGAGCAAGGAGCGCATGTGGGAGGGCGTAACGGCGGCAGCGATGGAACTGCAACCAAAACTGCAACCACGAGATGACGAAGGCCCCGACTGCGCACAGTCGGGGCCCGCGTTTTGCCTGGTCAGGCTGGCGGAGGATACGAGATTCGAACTCGTGAGGGGTTGCCCCCAACACGCTTTCCAAGCGTGCGCCCTAGGCCTCTAGGCGAATCCTCCGTGGGAGAGCTTAGTACATGTTTCGGGGTGGTCGCGACCAGCTATCCCGCAGGCGGGAGGGCGGGGGGTGCCTGTGGATCCTCGGGGCCGGGATCCGGTACTGTGGGGACCAGCCCCTCGTGTGGCGTTATCTCTCTGAACCCCCCCAGGGCCGGAAGGCAGCAAGGGTAGGAGGGCTCTGGCGGGTGCGCGGGGGGTCTTTGCGTTCCCGGGGGGTGTACCGGGGGGCGCCGCGGGGGTGGGGGCGGACGAGGGGCGACGCGTTTGTCGGTGCGTCCCGATATCGTCGGGGGTGTGTCCCTAGCCCTGTACCGCCGCTACCGCCCCGAGACCTTCGCGGAGGTCATCGGGCAGGAGCACGTGACCGCTCCGCTCCAGCAGGCCCTGCGCAACAACAGGGTCAACCACGCGTACCTGTTCAGCGGCCCGCGCGGCTGTGGCAAGACGACGAGTGCGCGCATCCTGGCCCGATGCCTGAACTGTGAGCAGGGGCCGACGCCGACGCCCTGCGGGGAGTGCCAGTCCTGCCGGGACCTGGCGACCGGTGGGCCAGGCTCGATCGACGTGATCGAGATCGACGCCGCCTCGCACGGTGGTGTCGACGACGCGCGCGAGCTGCGCGAGCGGGCCTTCTTCGCGCCGGTGCACAGCCGGTACAAGATCTTCATCCTGGACGAGGCGCACATGGTGACCTCGGCCGGGTTCAACGCCCTGCTCAAGGTGGTGGAGGAGCCGCCGGAGCACCTCAAGTTCATCTTCGCCACCACCGAGCCGGAGAAGGTCATCGGGACGATCCGGTCCCGGACGCACCACTACCCCTTCCGGCTGGTCCCGCCGGGCACGCTGCGCGACTACCTGGCGGAGGTCTGCGGCCGGGAGGGCATCCAGGTCGAGGACTCGGTGTTCCCGCTGGTGGTCCGGGCCGGTGCCGGTTCGGTGCGTGACTCGATGTCGGTGATGGACCAGCTGCTGGCCGGTGCCGCCGAGGGCGGCGTCACGTACCAGATGGCGACGGCGTTGCTCGGCTACACCGACTCGGCGCTGCTGGACGAGGTGGTGGACGCCTTCGCCGCGCACGACGGGGCGACGGTCTTCCAGGTGATCGACCGGGTGGTCGAGGGCGGGCACGATCCGCGCCGCTTCGTCACCGACCTGCTGGAGCGGCTGCGCGACCTGGTGATCCTGGCCACCGTGCCGGAGGCCGGGGAGAAGGGGCTGATCGACGCCCCGGCGGACCGGGTCGCGGTCATGCAGGCGCAGGCGGACGCGTTCGGCGCGGCCGAGCTGAGCCGGGCGGCCGACCTCGTCAACACCGGGCTGACCGAGATGCGCGGCAACGCGGCGCCCCGGCTCCAGCTGGAGCTGATCTGCGCCCGGGTGATGCTGCCGGGCGCGTACAGCGACGAGCTCTCGCTCCAGGCACGGCTGGACAAGCTGGAGCGCCGGGCGGCGGCCGGTGGGTTCGCCGCGCCGATGGGTGCGCCGGAGATGTCCGTGCCGGTGTCGATGGCCGCGCCGGTGCAGGCGCAGGGCCCCGCCCCGGTGGTGGAGGCGCCCGCGCCGGTCCAGGCCCCGCCGGTCCAGGCCTCGCCGGTCCAGGCCCCGCCGCCCGCGCCCGCCCCGGCGGCGCCCGCCGGGCCCGCGCCGGGTGCCTGGCCGATCCCGCGCAGCTTCCCGCCCGCCGGCGGGGCTCCGGCTCCCGCGGCCCAGGCGGCCCCGGTGGCCCCCGCCCCGCAGCCGCAGGCGGCCCCGGCCCCGGTGGTTCCGGCCCCGGCGCCCACCCCGGCTCCCGCCGCCGCCCCCGCCGGGCCGGGCGGTCAGCCGTCGGCGGCCGCGCAGCAGGGTGCCGCGCAGGTCCGGCAGCTGTGGCCGCAGATCCTGGAGGCGGTGAAGAACCGCCGCCGCTTCACCTGGATCCTGCTCAGCCAGAACGGCCAGGTGGCCGGCTTCGACGGCAGCGTGCTTCAGGTGTCGTTCATCAACGCGGGCGCCCGGGACAGCTTCGTCGGCAGCAACAGCGACGACGTGCTGCGTCAGGCGCTGGCCGACGCACTGGGCGTGGACTGGCGGATCGAGTGCATCGTCGACCCGTCCGGCGGCGCGGGCGCAGGGGCCCCCGCCGGCGGTACGGGCGGCGGCTACGGCGGTCCGCCCGCAGGGAGCGGTGGCTGGGGCGCCCCGGCGCGTCCGGCCGCCGCCGCGCCCCCGGTGCAGGCCCCCGCGTCCGCCCCGGCGCCGATGCCCGTCCAGCCGCAGTCGCCGCCGCAGGTCCCGGCTCCGCAGGCGGTGCCGGCGTCGGCGCCGGTCCAGGCCGCGCCGCCGGTGTCCGCGCCGCCCGCGCAGCAGGTGGCGCCGGAGGACGACATCCCGGAGGAGGACGACCCGGACCTCAACGAGGAGGCGTTCTCCGGTCAGGACCTGATCATCCGCGAGCTGGGGGCGACGGTCCTGGAGGAGATCCACCACCGGGGCAACTGAGCGACGATGGGCCACCGCAGCACGTAGGCTCGCCGGTGACGAAGCAAGCGCAGTACGCAAGCGCAGAACGCACGCGCAGTACGCAAGCGCAGAACGCGAGCGCACCGCGCCGACGAGCGCGGTGCGCGAGCCCGACAGCGAGGAGTGAGCCGTGTTCCCCGGTGGTGGCCAGCCCAACATGCAGCAGCTGCTGAAGCAGGCGCAGAAGATGCAGCAGGACCTCGCCAAGGCGCAGCAGGAGCTGGCCGAGGCGAAGGTGAACGGTTCGGCGGGCGGTGGCCTGGTCGAGGCGACCGTGACGGGTGCCGGTGAGCTGGTGGCGCTGACCATCGCCCCGGCCGCCGTCGACCCGGAGGACACCGAGACCCTGGCCGACCTGATCCTGGCGGCCGTGCGGGACGCCAACCAGTCGGCCCAGAAGATGCAGGCCGAGCGGATGGGCCCGCTGACCCAGGGCCTGGGTGGCGGCATCCCTGGCCTGCCGTTCTGAAGTTCAGGCGGTAGTCCCATGTGATTTATGTGGGAGTCGGGCGTCGGGCGGTGTGTCCGGCGCCCGATTCGTTGGATGATGGCACCGGAGCACCACCGACCACCCGAGGGAAGGCGCGACGTGTACGAGGGCGTGGTTCAGGACCTGATCGACGAACTGGGCAGGCTGCCCGGCGTCGGGCCCAAGAGCGCCCAGCGGATCGCCTTCCACGTCCTCCAGGCCGACCCGACCGACGTCCGCCGCCTGGCGCACGCGCTGCTGGAGGTCAAGGACAAGGTCCGCTTCTGCGTGGTCTGCGGCAACGTCGCGGAGGCCGAGCAGTGCCGGGTCTGCCTGGACCCGCGCCGCGACCTCGCGGTGATCTGCGTGGTCGAGGAGCCCAAGGACGTCGTCGCCATCGAGCGCACCCGTGAGTTCCGCGGCCGCTACCACGTGCTGGGCGGCGCGATCAGCCCCATCGAGGGCGTCGGCCCGGACGACCTGCGGATCCGCGAGCTGCTGTCGCGCCTCGCGGACGGCACGGTCACCGAGCTGATCCTGGCCACCGACCCCAACCTGGAGGGGGAGGCGACCGCCACCTATCTGGCCCGGCTCTGCAAGCCGATGGGCCTGAAGGTGACCCGGCTGGCGAGCGGTCTGCCCGTCGGCGGGGATCTGGAGTACGCGGACGAGGTCACCCTCGGCCGCGCCTTCGAAGGGAGACGACTGCTCGATGTCTGACCGGACCATCAACCAGCAGCCCCACACGCCCCACCAGGCGGGTCCGCAGCAGGACCAGCAGGCCCCGCACACCCATGCGCACGGCTCGGAGCCGGACGACTTCGCCGTGCAGATCGCCGACTCGGTGGAGAGCTTCGTGCTCGCCGTCACCGAGGTCGCCAAGGGCGACGAGCCGGGCAGCGCCGTCTCGCTGCTGCTCCTGGAGGTCTCGCAGCTGCTGCTGGCCGGCGGCCGGCTGGGCGCGATCGAGGACGTCGTGCCGGAGGACCGCTTCGAGCCCGACGCCGGGCCGGAGCCGGACGGCGAGCAGCTGCGCGAGCGGCTCGCCGTGCTGCTCGCGCCGATCGACGTCTACCACGAGGTCTTCGACCCGTACGGCCCGCCGGAGAAGCCGAACGCCTTCCGGATCTCGGACGACCTGGCCGGCGTGGTCGGCGAGCTCCAGCACGGGCTGACCCACTACCGCGAGGGCCGGGTCAGCGAGGCGCTGTGGTGGTGGCAGTTCTCGTACCTCTCCAACTGGGGCACGACCTGCACGGCGGTGCTGCGGGCGTTGCAGTCGCTGATCGCGCACGTCCGGCTGGACAGCCCGATCGGTGCGGTGCCGGACGGCGCGGACACCGACGACGACGGGCTCACGGACGAGCAGCTGGAGCAGCAGGCGGGCGACCTGATGGCGGCCGAGCTGGGGCTCGGGCGGTAGGACCACCCGGGAATCCGGGCTCCGTGGGTCCTGGGCTCCGCGGCTCCGGAAATCCGGGCTCCAGGAATCGGGCTCCGGGAATCCGGGAATTGTGACGGACGTCTCGGTATCCGGTGCGGAAAAGGAAATCCCGCCGGGCCCCTGTCCGTTCGTCCGCCGATTCTTCGGGGCCGTACCGGATCGCCCGCAGACCTGCCCGTGACCGGGCCCGCCCCCGCGATCACCTGCTGAAACGGGCGTCTCATCATATGGAAAGCGCCGGTCGCGGCACCCCTGCTCGGTAGACTGGCGCGGACCGCACAGCCCCCTCCCCCCGGGGGTGCGGGGGCCCACCGCCCCCGGAAAACGACACAAGTCGAGGAGCGCACGTGGGCCTTGTCGTGCAGAAGTACGGCGGCTCATCCGTTGCGGATGCCGAGGGCATCAAGCGCGTAGCCCGCCGAATCGTTGACGCCAAGAAGGCCGGCCATGAGGTCGTCGTCGTGGTGTCCGCGATGGGCGACACGACGGACGAGCTCATCGAACTCGCGGAGCAGGTGTCACCTCTCCCCGCCGGCCGCGAGTTCGACATGCTGCTGACCGCTGGAGAGCGCATCTCCATGGCACTGCTGGCCATGGCGATCAAATCCCTGGGTCACGAGGCCCAGTCCTTCACGGGCAGCCAGGCCGGTGTCATCACCGACTCCGTCCACAACAAGGCGCGCATCATCGACGTGACGCCGGGCCGCATCCGCACCGCCCTCGACGAGGGCAACATCGCGATCGTGGCCGGGTTCCAGGGCGTCTCGCAGTCCAGCAAGGACATCACCACGCTCGGCCGCGGCGGCTCGGACACCACCGCCGTCGCCCTCGCCGCGGCCCTCAAGGCCGAGGTCTGCGAGATCTACACCGACGTGGACGGCGTGTTCACCGCCGACCCGCGCGTGGTCAAGAAGGCCCGCAAGATCGACTGGATCGCGTACGAGGACATGCTGGAGCTGGCGTCCTCCGGCTCCAAGGTGCTGCTCGACCGCTGCGTGGAGTACGCCCGGCGCTACAACATCCCGATTCACGTACGCTCGTCCTTCTCGGGTCTCCCCGGGACGATCGTCAGCAACGACAACCCGAACAAGCCCGAAGGGGGCGAGATGGAGCAGGCCATCATCTCCGGAGTCGCCCACGACACCTCGGAGGCCAAGGTCACGGTCGTCGGCGTGCCCGACAAGCCGGGCGAGGCGGCGCGCATCTTCCGCGCCATCGCCGACGCCGAGGTCAACATCGACATGGTGGTGCAGAACGTCTCCGCCGCGTCGACCGGGCTGACCGACATCTCCTTCACCCTGCCCAAGACCGAGGGCCAGAAGGCCATCGACGCGCTCGGCCGGGTCAAGGACGGCATCGGCTACGAGTCGCTGCGCTACGACGACGCGATCGGCAAGATCTCCCTGGTCGGCGCGGGCATGCGCTCCAACCCGGGCGTCACCGCGACCTTCTTCGAGGCGCTGTCCGAGGCCGGCGTCAACATCGAGCTGATCTCCACCTCGGAGATCCGCATCTCGGTCGTCACCCGCGCCGAGGACGTGCCGGAGGCCGTGCGCGCCGTGCACACCGCCTTCGGGCTGGACAGCGAGAGCGACGAGGCCGTCGTCTACGGAGGCACCGGCCGATGACGGCCCGGCGGCCGAACGGCGGCACCGGGCGATGACCCGGCGGCCGAACCTCGCCGTCGTCGGCGCAACCGGCGCGGTCGGCGAGGTGCTGCTCGGCCTGCTCAGCCTCCGTCAGGACGTCTGGGGCGAGATCCGCCTCGTCGCCTCCCCGCGCTCGGCCGGCCGCAAGCCGGTCGTGCGCGGGGAGGCCGTCGAGGTCGTCCCGCTGGTGGAGGAGGTCTTCGAGGGGATCGACGTCGCCGTGTTCGCCGTCCCCGACGCGGTCTCCGCCCAGTGGGCGCCGATCGCGGCGGCCAAGGGCGTCGTGGTGGTCGACGACTCCGCCGCCTTCCGCACCGCCGAGGACGTCCCGCTGGTCGTCCCCGAGGTCAACGCGGCCGCGCTGCGGATGCGGCCGCGCGGCATCGTCGCCAGCCCCGCCAGCACCACCCTCGCGATGATCGCCGCCGTCGGCGCCCTGCACTCCGAGTACGGGCTGGTGCAGCTCGTCGTCGCCTCCTACCAGGCCGCCTCCGGCGAGGGCCGGGCCGGCGAGGCGACCCTGCGCGAACAGACCGCGCTGGTCGCCGGCACCGACGTCGGCCGGCAGACCGGCGACCTGCGCGCGGTGATCGCCGAGCACGGCCCCTTCGCCGCCCCGCTCGCCCTCAACGCCGTGCCGTGGACCGGCACCCTCGGGGACGACGGCTGGTCCTCCGAGGAACTGGGCATCCGCGCCGAGGCCCGCAAGATCCTCGGCCTGCCCGCCCTGCGGGTCTCCGCGACCTGCGTCCGCATCCCGGTCGTCCGCACCCACGCGCTGGCCGTGCACGCGTTGTTCGAACGTGAGGTCACCCAGGAGCACGCGCAGGAGATCCTGCGGGACGCCCCCGGTGTCGTGCTCTACGACGACCCGGCGGCCGGCGAGTACCCCACCCCGAACGACGTGGTCGGCACGGACCCGGTCTGGGTCGGGCGGGTCCGCCGGGCCCTGGACGAGCCGGCCGCGCTCGACCTCTTCCTCTGCGGCGACAACCTGCGCAAGGGCGCGGCGCTCAACCTGGTGCAGATCGCCGAACTGGTGGCGGGTGAGCTGACCGCGGGTGAGCTGACCGTGAGTGAGCCGACTGCCGGTGGGGCGACTGCCGGTGAGCCGGTCGTGGACCGGCGGACCGTGGACGGGTCGTCAGCCTGACGGCGGCGCAGGAGCAGGTCCGACACCCTCTCGTGTCCGCTCCTCGACACAATCTGTCCGGAATCCCGATGGAATCCCCTGGAGGCCGCTTCCGCCCATGCGGAAGAATGACCCCCGGGCTGGGCAACCATGACAGGGGATCGAGTGTCCAACGGGCGTGGCGAACGTGATGGTGGGGGCAAGGGTGGACATCCCGGCGAGAGCCGCGGTGACCTTCCCGTCGCGCGCCCAGCGGCCTGCGAGTAGGCCGGACGACAACCAGATGACCGCGGTCGCACCCGGTGCGGCGGGCTCCGGCGCCGGTACCGACGCGGGTACCAGCGAGGACCTCCTCACCGAGACCTACCAGGCCCACTACCGATCCCTCCTGCGGCTCGCCGCGCTGCTCCTGGACGACCTCTCGACCTGTGAGGACGTCGTCCAGGAGGCGTTCATCCGGGTGCACGCCGCCCGTCGGCGGGTCCGCGAACCCGAGAAGACCCTGGCCTACCTGCGGCAGACGGTCGTCAACCTCTCCCGGTCCACGCTGCGCCGACGGATCCTCGGCCTGCGGCTGCTGCCCAAGCCGATGCCTGACATGGCCAGTGCAGAAGAAGGCGCCTACGATGCGCTGGAGCGTGACCAGTTGAAGGCCGCGCTGCGAGGTCTGCAGCGCCGTCAGCGGGAGGTTCTGGTGCTCCGGTACTTCGTGGACATGACGGAGGCGCAGGTCGCCGACACCCTCGGCATCTCGCTCGGATCGGTGAAGGCGTACGGTTCGCGGGGACTCGCCGCCCTGCGGGCCCAGATGGAGGCCGGACATGGCTGACGGCGCCGGGACACACCCGACGGGCGGCGCGGACGGCAGGCCCTCCGGGCCTTCCGGCGGTCGGCCCGCCGGCAGCAGGCCTCCCGGCGGCGGGCCCTATGGCGGCGGGCCCTTCGGCGGCGGTGCCCACGGTGGCGGGCCCTTCGGCGGTGGGGCCTCCGGTGGGCTGTCCGCCGACGAGCGGGCCGTCCGCGACCTGATGCACCGCGCCGTCGCCGGCATCCAGCCCACCCCCGGCGGCCTGCCGCGGATCCGGCAGGCCGTACCCCGCCGCCGGGCCGCCCGGCGCGGCGCCTGGACCGGCGCCGCGGCCCTCGCCCTCGCCGTCGCCGTCCTCCTCCCCGCCCTGCAGGACGGCGAACACCTCGGCCTCTCCGGCGGCCCCGGCTCGCCCACGGCCCAGAGCCCGGCCGCCACGGCCCCCCACGGCAGTACGACCGGCGGCACCACCGGAGGCGGCGGCGCCCCGCACAACGGCCCGAACGGCACCGGCGACCCCGCGTCGCCCACCGGCACCACCAGCAGCTCGCCCAGCCCCGGCGCCAGCACCACCCGGGCCGACGGCACCACCACCGCGCCCGCCACCGCCACCAGCACCGGCGACAGCCCGATCGTCCCGCTCTGCACCCGCGCCGACCTCGGACAGGGCGGCGCACAGGTCGGCCAGGCCGATGCCAACGGCCGGATCTACGGCGCGTTCACGGTCTACAACACCTCCGGGCACAGCTGCCGGCTCGGCGGCCCCGGCGCGGTCGCCGTCACGGCGGCCACCGGCACCGACCGCAGCCGGGTCCGGGTCGCCGACCACGTCCCCGGCGACCCGGCCGGCAACCTGGCCGCCATGGACGCCGAACCGCCCGTCCTCGCCCCGCAGGCCGGCTACCGGGTGGCGTTCGTCTGGATCCCCGACCAGACGGGCTGCCCCACCTCCGGCGGCGGCACCGCCAGCACCCCGCCGCCCACCGGTCCGGGCGGTACCGGCGGCTCGGGCGGCTCCACCGCGGCGCCGCGCGGCTCCCAGGCACCCGGCTCCGGCACCGGGGGCACCGGCGGTCCGGCCTCCGGCCCCGCCGCGGCACCCAGCGGCAACCCCACGGGCACCACCTCCCCCAGCGCCGGGCCCACCACCGCCACCAGCCCCACCGCCACCACGACCGCCAACCCCACCGCGCCAGCGGCCGCCACCGCCACCATCGCCCACACCCCCGCCCCCGGCAGCCCCGCGGCCGCCACCGCCACCCTCCCCATCGGCTGCGCCGGCACCCTCTACCGCGGCGGCGTCCAGCCGGCCCCCGGCCAGGCCGCCCAGCCCTCGGCTTCTCCCTCGGCGGGCTGAGCGCGGGGAGTCGCCGGGTGGACCGGTGACCGGCTGGTGGGTTCCGGTTTGCCGGTGTCGGGGCTTCCCCTGGACGGACGGCACGTCCATGGCCCCAGCTCGAAGGTGGGGGAGACCGGGTGGCGCGCGGCTGGGAGGGGCCCTGTGGTCGGGGCCGGTGTGAGGAGTGGTTACCGTGGGGGGTGTGTACCGGTTCCTCCTCACTCCGCGCTGGCTCGGCGGCACCGCGCTGGCCGTGGCGGCCGTGGCGGTGTGCGTCTGGCTGGGCTCCTGGCAGCTCGGCCGGTTCGAGGACCGGGTCTCCTCGCACAAGGAGGCCGCGCGGGCGGTCACCGCTTCGGGTGATGCCCGGCCGCTCGGTGAGCTGCTCGGCCCGGCCACCCCGCAGGTGACCACCGACACCGTCGGCAAGTCCGTCACGGTGACCGGCAGCTACGACGCGGAGCACCAACTCCTCGTCCCGAACCGGCTGGTGGAGGGCAAGCAGGGCTACTACGTCCTCACCCCGCTGCGCACCGCCGACGGTCACGCCGTGGCCGTGGTCCGCGGCTGGGTGCCCGGCGCGCCCGCCGAGGGCGCCGCCGCGGCGGCACTGCCGCCGACCGGGGAGGTGACCGTCACCGGCCGGTTGCAGGCCGGGGAGGCCAGCGGCAGCAACGGCGCCGTGGCGGGCGGTCTCCCGGCCGGCCAGCTCGGCACGATCAACCGGGCGGCGCTGCTCAACGTGCTGGCGTACGACGGCTGGTACGACGGCTGGGTGGCCGCCGACGCGGTGCCGGCCGGGCTGATGTCGGTGCCGACGGTGCAGCCGCAGGGCGGGGACGGGCTGACCCTGCGGGCGTTCCAGAACCTCGGCTACACCCTGGAGTGGTTCGTCTTCGCGGGCTTCGTGGTCTTCATGTGGTTCCGCCTGGTGCGCCGGGAGGCGGAGGCGGAACAGGACCGGGTCCTCGGACTGGACCCGGCCCTGAACTGACCTCGCGGTTTCCCGGTTTCCCGGTCGCCTGTGCGCCTGTGCTTCAGCGCGTCGGCTTGGCCGGTACCCCCGGCACCGTCGGCACGGTTGGTACGGCCGGTACGGTCGTCGGCTTCACCGGGACGGCGGGTGCCGTCGGGGAGGACGGCCCCGGGACCGGTGTCTGGCTGGGCACCGGGTCGCTGTGGCAGCGGATCCGGGTGACGGTGACGTCGTCGTCGTCCGAGTCGTAGTGGTCCGTGTGGTGGTGCACGGTGCGCCCGCTCTTCGAGCCCTTGGACCCCTTGGACCCCTTCGAACCGCTCGACCCCTTGGAGCTCTTGGCGAGGTGGACCACACCCGCCCCGCCGTCCTCGCCGCTGTCGACGTCCTCGGCCGAGGTGTACGCCGCCAGGACCACCGACCCGAACTCCGCGCTCGCCCTGGTCGCCGTCCCGGAGGGTGCCGTCGGCGCCGGTGCCGTCGTCGGCGTCGATGTCGGTGTCGACGCCGGCGGCCAGGTCGGTCCGGCCGGGGGCGGGCAGGCGGCCTCGTCGCCGTGCCCGCCCGAGCAGCCGGTGAGCACCAGGGCCCCGGCCACCGCCACCCCCGCGAGCGTCAGCCGAGGTCTCACGCCGTCCCCCCGTCGCCCGCGTCCGCTGCGTCGAGGTGCCGCCGCACGAAGTCGATCTCCAGCCGCAGCTGCCTGATCCGCTCCTCCACCACCAGCGACCCGTGCCCGGCGTCGTACCGGTAGACCTCGTGCGGCTTGCCGAGCTCCTCCAGCCGCTGCACGTAGTTCTCGATCTGCTGGATCGGGCAGCGCGGGTCGTTGACCCCCGCGCTGATGTAGACCGGCACCCGCACCTGCTCGACGTACGTCAGCGGCGAGGACGCGGTGAACCGCTCCGGGACCTCCTGCGGGGTGCCGCCGAAGAGCGTGCGGTCGAGCGACTTGAGCGCCTCCATCTCGTCGGCGTACGCGGTGTGGTAGTCCGCGACGGGCACGGCGGCGACGCCCAGCGCCCAGTGCTCGGGCTGCACGCCGAGGCCGAGCAGGGTGAGGTAGCCGCCCCAGCTGCCGCCGGTGAGCACCAGCCGCCGCGGGTCGGCCAGGCCGCTGTCGACGGCCCACGCCCGGACGGCGGCGATGTCCTCCAGCTCGATCAGGCCGACCCGCTCGCGCAGGGCGTCGGTCCAGGCCTGGCCGTAGCCGGTGGAGCCGCGGTAGTTGACCCGGACCACCGCGAAGCCGTGGTCCAGCCAGGCGGCCGGGCCCGCGGTGAACGAGTCGCTGTCGTGGTGGGTCGGGCCGCCGTGGATCTCGAACACGGTCGGGTGGGGGCCTTCGCCCGCCCCGGCCGGCCGCTGCACGAGGGCGTGCACCCGCCCGCCGGGCCCGTCCACCCAGACGTCCTCGACCGGGACGGAACCGGGCGGCACCGCGCCGGGTGCCCGCAGCACGACCGCCCCGGCGGTGGAACGGACGGCGGCCGGCTCGGCGGCGGAGGACCACAGGTACTCGACGGTGCCGTCCGGACGCGCGGTGGCGCCGCTGACGGTGCCGCGCGGGGTGTCCAGCCGGGTCAGCCGACCGTCCGCCAGGTCGTACGAGAACAGCTCGCTGCGGGCCTCGTACTCGTGCTCGACGAGCAGGGCAGTGGCGCCGGGGCGCCACTGCGCGGAGACGTCGCCGGGCAGTTCGCGCCCGTGCTCGTCGCGCAGCGGCAGCGCGGTCTCGGCGCCGGTGGCGACGTCCCAGATCATCGGCTCCCAGCGGCCGGTGCGCTGGTGCGCGACCAGCAGGCGGGTGTCGCCCTCGACCGGGGCGAAGCCGAGGCAGGCGACGCCGCGCGGCTCGTCCCGGCCGGTCACCTCGTCGAGCTCGGCGACGGTCTCGATCACCGGGCCGTTTGGGCTGGTTCCGCCGTTCGCCCCGCCGGAGAGGCGGACGACGCGGATCGCGGAGTGCATCGCGTCGCCGTGCTCGGTGTGGTCGATGGCGAGCAGCGTGCTGTCGTAGCTGAGGTCGCCGACGCCGCCGTACTCCTCGTGCCGGTAGATCTCGACGGCCTCGGCCGCGCCCGGGCGGCGCAGGTGCAGGGTGGTGCCGTCCTCGTCGGTGGAGCGGCCGACGACCACCGTGCCGTCGCGGCCGAGTGCCAGGCCGGCCGAGTAGGACGGCGCGAGGCCGGGCACGGCCTCCTCGTCGGGCCCTCCGGCGAAGGGCTGGCGGCGCCAGACGCCGAACTCGTCGCCGTCGTGGTCGTCGAACCACCAGACCGACGCGCCGTCGGGGGACAGCTCGGCGTCGGTGGTGCCGTTCGGACGGTCGGTGACCCGGCGGTGGGTGCCGGTGGCCCGGTCCCAGGCGTAGACCTCGTAGGTGCCGGTCGCGTTGGACACGTACAGCGCCCGGTCGGGGGCGTCCTCGGCCCAGTCGGGCAGCGACACCCGTGCCGCCCGGAACCGCTGCTCCCACGCCGGTACGGCGCTCTTCTCCTCGCTCATCCGACCATCCAACCCGATCGGGGGGACGGAACGGAACGGGCGGGTGGGCTTCGGCCCTCCCGCCCGTCCTCGATCCGCGCGCCCGGCCGCGGCAGTCGCTCCCTCGGCCCCTGTCGTTCTCGGCGGCCGTGGATCAGCCCCGCCGGGGCAGCAGCCGTACCAGTCCCACCAGCACCAGCTCCAGCACCGCCAGCACCGTCACGCTGCGGCCGAAGGCGGACCCCGGGTCCACGCCGCCGCCGCCGTTCGCCCCGTAGTAGACGAGGCCGATCAGCGCGACGCCGAGCGCCCCGCCGACCTGCTGCACGGTGGCCAGCACCCCGGCGGCCGAACCGGCCAGCGACGGCTCGACCCCGGCCAGCACCACGGAGGTGACCGGGGCGATCACCAGGCCCATCCCGAGGCCGTCCACGAACAGGCCGGGCGCCAGCCACCACACCGTCCCGTCCGGCACCTCGTACGTGGCGAGGGCGAGCAGGCCGAGCCCGGCCGCCATCAGCAGCCCGCCGAGCGCGATCGTCCGCCGCCCGCCGAGCCGGGCGGTGACCAGATGCGTGACGTTGGAGGTGAGCAGATAGCCGAGGCCGATCGCGGTGAACACCAGCCCGGCGCCGAGCGCGTCCAGGCCGCGGCCCTGCTGGAGGTGCAGGGCGAGCACCAGGAAGAAGGAGGCCTGGCCGAGCCAGAAGGCGAGTTGGGCGAGCAGGCCGGCGCCGAAGGCCCTGCTACGGAACAGCCGGGTGTCGACCAGCGGGGCGGCGGTGCCGGTGCCGCTGCTCGTCGTGGTGGTGCGGGTGCGGTGCTGGTGGACGACGAACCCGGTGAGCAGGACGGTCGAGCCGCCCAGGCAGAGCCAGGTCCACAGCGGCCAGCCCAGCGCCGGGCCCTGGATCAGCGGCAGCACCAGCCCGGTCAGCGCGGTGGTGACCAGCAGCACGCCGACCGGGTCCAGGCCGGGCCGCTGCGGCGCGCGCGACTCGGGCAGGCAGCGGCGGACCAGGGCGAGGGCTGCCAGGCCCACCGGCAGGTTGATCAGGAAGCAGCTGCGCCAGCCGAGGCCGAAGAGGTCCGCCCGGATCAGCAGGCCACCGATCAGCTGACCGAACACCGCGCCGACGCCCATGGTCAGCCCGTACCGGGCGAAGGCCCGCGCCTGCGCCACGCCCTCGAACGCCGTCCGCAGGATCGCCAGCACCTGCGGTCCCATCAGCGCGGCCGCCAGGCCCTGCACCACCCGGGCACCGACCAGCACCGACGCGGTGGGGGCGAGGCCGCAGCCGGCCGAGGCAAGGGTGAACAGGGCCAGGCCGAGCGCGAACACCCGGCGGCGGCCGTACCGGTCGCCGAGGCGGCCGGCGGTGACCAGACCGGCCGCAAGGGCCAGGCTGAAGCCGGCGACCACCCACTGGACGGCGGACGGTCCGGCGCCCAGGTCGGCCTGGACGGACGGGGCGGCGACGTTGACCACGAAGACGTCGAGGGCGGTCATGAAGGTGGCGGTCAGGACGACGGGCAGCAGGCCGGCGGGGGCTTCCGCCCGGCTCCCTGCTGTTGTCGCCGCCGGCCGGGTGTCCAGGGCGGTGCTCATCTCTGCTTCTCCTCACAGGGGTTGGGAGGGGGCGGGCGGTGCGGGCCGTTGGGTCCGGCCCGTACCGCCCCTCGCCCTCGTCCGGCGGTCCTCAGACGCCCGGGACGCGGTCCAGGAAGCCGTACACCGAGCCGATCCGGCCGTCCGGCCCGGCCACCAGCACGTCGAAGCCGATCACCACCGGCTCGGCGCCGGCCGGCCCCAGGTTCCAGGTGAACCGGGCGATGTCGTGGTGCGCGTCGACCGGCCCGAGGGTGAACTCCAGCCCCGGGAACTGCGCCTGGGCGGCGCCGATCAGCGCGTCGACGGCGTCCCGGCCGACGACGGCGGCCAGCGGGTCGGTGTAGCGGCCGTCCTCGGCCCACACCTCGTCGACCAGCTTGCGGCGGGCGGCCGGGTCGGTCTCGTTCCAGACCGCGAGGTAGCGCTCGGCGAGCTGCTGGAGGGCGCTGGTGGTGATCTCGCTCATCGTCTTCTCCCTTGTCCTGCCGGGTGGTTGGGCGGGTCGTTCCCGCCGTGTTCACCAAGGTAGGGACGGGCGCGCGGCGGCGAATCCGTCACGTATAGGCAAGGGGGTGCGTAAGCCGGTGCGGGGGATGCGCGGCCCGTGGCGCATGGCCCGCAGCCCGCCGCCTGTACCCCGGACGGCAGGCCCCTCGCGCCGCACTCCCGGGTAGGGTCGGAGCCATGCTGTACGGGAGGGAACGCGAACAGGCCGCCGTCGCCGACCTGTTGGCCGAGGCGCGGAACGGCCGCAGCGGGGTGCTGCTGCTCCGGGGCGAGCCCGGGATCGGCAAGACCGCACTGCTGGACGGCGCGGTCGCGTCGGCGGGGGAGACGTTCCGGGTGATCCGGGCGGCCGGGGTCGAGTACGAGGCCGAACTGCCCTTCGCCGGGCTGAGCCTGCTGCTCGCGCCCTGGCTGGACCGACTGGATGCCCTGCCGGGGCCGCAACGGCACGCCCTGGAGGCGGCGTTCGGGCTCGCCGAGGGGCAGCCGGCGGTGCCCGCCAACCGGCTGCTGGTCGGCCTCGCCGTGCTCGGGCTGCTCGCCGAACTCGCCTCCGACCAGCCGCTGTTGTGCGTCCTCGACGACGTGCAGTGGCTGGACCGGGCCTCCCTGGACGCCCTGCTGCTCGCCGCCCGCCGGCTCCAGGCCGAAGGGGTGGCCCTACTGCTGGCCGCTCGCACCGGCGGCGGCGCGCCGGACCTCCCGGCCACCGGCTTCCCGCAGCTCCAACTGGCCCCGCTGGCCGAGCCCGACGCCGTCCGGCTGCTGCACCACCGGGTCGGCGCCGACCTGCCCGCCGCCGTCCGGGACCGGCTGCTCGCCGAGGCGGCCGGCAACCCGCTCGCCCTCACCGAACTCCCCGTCACCGCCAACCAGCCCTCCCCGGTGTCGACTTCGGACGGTGGCCTGCCGCTCACCAGTCGGCTGCTGATCACCTTCCACGGCCAGGTCACCGGTCTGCCCGCGGCCACCCAGACGCTGCTGCTGGTCGCCGCGGCCGAGGAGAACGGCGAACTGGACGTCGTGCTGCCCGCCGCGGCCGCCCTCGGCGTCGGCGCCGAGCAGCTCGCCCCCGCCGAGCAGTCGGGCCTGGTGTCCGTCACGACCGACCGCCGGATCGTCTTCCGGCACCCGCTCCTGCGCGCCGCCATCCTCCAACGCGCGCCGCACCACCAGCGGTTGACCGTCCACCGGGCCATCGGCGAGGCGCTGCCCGAGGGCGACCGCCGCACCTGGCACCTGGCCCTCGCCGCCACCGCCCCCGACGCCGACCTCGCCGACGCGCTGGAACGCACCGCCGTCCGCGCCGAGGCCCGCGGCGGCCACGGCGGCGCCGCCGCCGCGTACGAGCGCGCCGCCCGACTCACCCCGGACCGCGACGGCGCCACCCGCCGGCTCGTCCTGGCCGCCGAAGCCTCCACCGAGGAAGGCAAGTTGGAGCAGGCCGAGGCGCTCGCCGACCAGGCCGCCGCCCGCACCGACAGCGTCCTCGCGCACGCCCTGCTGGACCACGTCCGGGCCACCGCGCACTTCTGGCGCGGCGCGTACCCGACCGCCTACCGGCTGCTGCTCGACGCGGCCGACGCCGCCGACACCGCCATCGGGGCCCCGCACGCCGCCCGGATGCTGTTCCAGGCCTTCCACGCCGCCTGGTACGTCGGGGAGGAGCCGGTCGCCGCCGTCCTCGACCGGCTGGCCGCGCTACCGCTCGCCGCGGACGACCCGCTCACCCCGCTGGCCCGCCACCTGCCCGCCGCCGTCCTCCCGGCCCTCGGCCGACCCGCCGCCGCACCGCCCGCCGTCCGTGACACCGCCGCCGCGGCCCGCAAGGCCGGCGCCGAAACCCCGGCCGACCTCGTCCAGCTCTGCGGCGCCACCCTCATCCTCGGCCGCGACGACGAAACCGCCGAACTCGCCGCCGAACTCGTCGCCGAGGCCCGCGCCAAGGGCGCCGTCGGCGTGATGCCCACCGTGCAGTTCTTCCTCGCCGAGGCCGAGCTCTTCCACGGCCGCCACCGCGACGCCGAGGTCACCGCCACCGAGGCCCTCGCCCTCGCCCGCGCCACCGGACAGCACCAGTGGGTCAGCCAGCTCACCGCGCTGCTCGCCTACCTGGCCGCCCTCGACGGCGCCGCCGACCGCTGCACCGACCTCGCCGCCGAGGCCCTCGCCACCACCGGCCGGCAGACCGCCGCCCCCGCCCCAGGCCTTCCCTGGGCCCATTGGGCGCTCGCCCTCTCCGACCTCGGCCACGGCCGTGCCGCAGCCGCCGCCGACCGCCTGCACACCCTCACCACCGGCCAGTACCGGCATCACGTCAGCGCCACCCGGGCCGTCCCCGACCTGGTCGAGGCCGCCGTCCGCCTCGGCACCCCCGAGCGCGCCGCCGAGCCCTACGAACGCTTCGCCCGCTGGACCGCCGCCGCCGACCGCCCCTGGGCCGAAGCCCTCCGCCTGCGCTGCCAGGCCCTGCTCGGCCCCGACGAACTCGCCGAATCCGCCTACCGCGCCGCCCTCGACCTGCACGAACCCGCCCACCGCCCGTTCGAACAGGCCCGCACCGCCCTCCTCTACGGCGAATGGCTGCGCCGCTCCCGCCGCCGCACCGACGCCCGCCCCCACCTCACCGCCGCCCTCGAAACCTTCGAACGCCTCGCCGCCCACCCCTGGGCCGCCCGCGCCCGCACCGAACTCACCGCCACCGGCACCACCGCCCCCACCCCACCCCCCGCCGGCACCCCCCAGAGCACCCTCACCCCCCAGGAACTCCAGATCACCCGCCTCGCCGCCCAAGGCCTCACCAACCGCGACATCGCCGCCCAGCTCTTCCTCAGCCCCCGCACCGTCGCCCACCACCTCTACAAGGCCTACCCCAAACTCGGCATCACCTCCCGCACCGCCCTCCCCACCACCCTCTGACACCCCCGGGCCGATTCACCCCGGATATGCCGAGGGCCCTGCCGGAATGGATCCGGCAGGGCCCTATTTGTGTCAGTCCTCGACGTCGTTGTCGTCTCCGCCTTCTTCTTCGTGCTCGGCAGCATCGCTCTGCTGGTGCTTCCAGCTCTCGGAATGGTGTTCCCGGTGATACCGCAGGTGAGCCGGGTCAATCTGATGACCCTTGACCTCCCGCAACCGCCCAAGAACGGTACCGGTGGAATGGTCGGTGACGGTCAGGTCATCCGCAATGGTGAGGGTGCCGAAGTCGAACATGGTGTGGTGGTTGGGGCACAGGCACAAGACGTTGGTCTCTCGGTCCGGCCCGTTGTGGGGCTTTCCCAACCCGCGGATGTGAGCGGCCTCCGCATACGCGCCCGCGGGCGTGGCAAGGCGGACCTTGCAGACCTGGCAGGTGAAGTCGTGGGCCTGCTTCACCCGGTTCGCGACCTTGGTGCTGCGGATGATCCGCTGGAACGTGATCTCCAGGCGGGTCGGAGCATCCTGACCCGCAGGACTCGTAGGCTCCTGCACCGTCGGCTGTTGGGTGACTGCGTTCGGGGCCGTGAGTTCCACCAGCCGGTAACGCCAGATTCGAAACCCGGATCGGCCGGTCTCGTGCCAGGATTCCTCGACTCGGAAGAGTCCGTCATAACGGTAAACGGCCTTGGGGTCGTTTCCCACCTTCCGAACAACCCGAACCGGGGTGCCAGTGGCCTGGCTGGTGACCAGGGCAGCATTGCCGCGGGTAAGGGCCTGGTCCTTTACCTGCCGGCCGGTCTTTTCGTCACGTCCACCCTGTCCGGTGTAGACGATGACATCGCCCTCGTCCCGGTCATCCTCATAACCGTCGGACAGGACGATGGACTCGGCTCCCAGCTTCTTGGTGCCGCAGATGCCAGCCTGGAGCGGCCGGTGCACACGTGCGTTGTGTGCCGCCTCCCGGCTGGCGAAGACCTGGCCGACCTCCACCCCGGGAACGGCCCCGAAGCCGTCGAACCCGAGGGCAGCGAGGCGGATGTCCGCCAACAGGGCCGTGGAGCTCTCCACATCGAGGAACCGGCTTACCAGGGCGTCGACCACACGTTTCCGTGCCGCCGGATCACGCGCCATGAGCTCGTAGAAGCTGCGCTCCAGCCCGCCCAGCGGATCGTGCTCGTTGAGCCACCGCCGCACACCCGAGCCGCGTGCCGGTGGAACCTCGCCGTCGTACCCGTCGAGCTCCCACAGGTCCGACCGGCTCAGCGCCACGAACGGATACTCCGGAGAGGGGCCCGATCCGCGACGCCCGTGCTCCTTGAGCAGCTGCTGGAGCTCCGCCTGCGCGTTCGTCCAGTGCACCATCCGCGGCTGCTGCTCCGCCGCCCGCCCGATCGCCCACAGCAAGGTGATCGGCTGATGCCGCGCCGGCTGCCCGGACGACTGATCAACGCGCAACGCCGTCACCGCCGCGCAGAACCCATCCACCTGACTCGTCTCTGACACTGAGCCCCCACCGAATCCACTAGGCGATCTCCGTACCGCGCAACGCACACGCCGCCGCCAGGATTCCGGCGCATCCGGCCCGGTCGACCGATTCGACGGCCTCTTCGTCCCGAGCGTCCCAAGGCTGGGCGTACGGTCGGCTGGTGCCTGAACGCTCGCCGTGAGGTGCGGGGCTGCGGCGTCGACCGTCAGCGTGGGGTACCCAGGTCGAGGGTCCACAGGAGGCCGTTCGCGCTGGCGGCGGTGCCGACGCCGGCGTCGGTGAACTGGCAGTTGAGCATGGTCTGCTGGTGCATCGACTCGTTCGACCAGTGCTCCACCACCGTGCTCGGTGAGCCGGGGGCCTGGTCGAGGTTCTCGCCCCCCGCGCTCCACCGGTATCCGGCGTTGGTCATCCGGGTTGCGGGGCCGACACCCTCGGGGGTGTTGTGGTCGAAGTAGTTGCGGGCGGCCATGTCGTCGGAGTGCCCCTGGGCGGCCGCGTGCAGGCGCGCGTTGACGCGCAACGGCCGGCAGCCGTTCTTCGTCCGTTGAATGTTGATCAGGTCGACGAGTTGCTGTTCGAGGGTCTTCTCGGGTGCGGGCGAGGACGGGGCCGGAGTGGGAGCGGCCTGGCGAGGAGCAGGGGTGGCGGTGGGCGCGGATGGGGGCTCGGTGGCGGTGGGCGCGGAGGGGGGTTCGGTGGCGGTGGGTGTGGCAGATGGCGTGGTGGGGGTGGGGGTCGGCGCCGGGGACGGGGGTGTGGCCGTGACCAGCGGCGCGGGCGTGGTGTGGTCCGGGCCGGGCTGGAGCAACTGCACTGCGCCGAGGACGGCCAGGACGAGCGCGAGTGCCCCGGCTGCCGTGGCCGTCCTCATCGCCTGCCGGCCGGGTGGGCGAAGCGGGCGCGTCGGGGCGGTGGACGTGTCGGGCAGCGGCTGCTGCGCGGCCGCGGTGGCGAACGCGACGGAGTGCGGCGAAACGCTCAGGTGCGGCGGAGGGAGCAGCAGCGGGAGGCCGGCGAGCAGCGCCTCGACCGGTATCAGGTTGCGTCGGCGTCCCGCACAGTGCGGGCAGTCCCGGGCGTGCCTGGCGATGCGTTTGCGCCACAGCCCGCTCGGCTGACCGTCCCAGGTCGCGGTGAGCGCCGACAGTTCGGCGCACGGCGGCTCGGCGGCCAGCGCCTGGACCACCAGGCGGCCGACCTCCAGTTGCTCCTTCATCCGCTGGACCCGTACGGCGGTGTGCTGGGGTGTGAGGCCGAGGGCCGCGGCCAGTTCGGCCCGGGTGAGCTCACCGCCGGTCTCCAGCCACCACAGGGAGAGCAGGTCGCGTTCGCGCTCGTCCAGCCAGCGGGTGGCCTCGGCGACCTGGCGGCGGTGACCTGTCAGGCCGAGCCGCAGGATGGTCAGGTCCACGAAGTCGGCGGCCGGATCGGTGATCTCGGTCAGCTCGTGCAGACCCGGCTCGGGCGCAGACCTGCGGGTCGTCCAGCAGCGACGGACTTCGTTCATCGCTATCGCCACCAGCCAGGAGCGGAAGGAGGACGGGTCGCGCAGCGTGTGCAGGGAGTGGACGGCGCGCAGCATGGTCTCCTGCACCACGTCGTCCACGTCGGCATGGCCGTCCATCGCCCGGCCGACGATGTTGTAGACCAGCGGCAGGTGGTCGGCGATCAACTGTTCCCGGGCCACCGCGTCCCGGGCCTGCGCCGCCAAAACCGTCTCCGTGCTGCTTCCACCATGTATGCGCATCCGGCGTCCTCCCCTGGTGGCCGATGGTTTCCCGCGTATGTGAACCGGACGGGACACGCCCCGCCGGTACGGGTTTCGGGTGGATTCCTCACCTGGAGCGCGTGTCCGGACCGGCCACGGGCCCGGCGGTGGCTAGGGCTGCGCAGTACGGAGGTGTCGGCTGCTTCGGCGTCGGGAATCAGCCGACACCGCGTGAGCATCCGGGCGATGTCAGGCGAGCACCCGTGCGCACCCTCCCGGCGCGCGATCCCGCGTCCTTTGCCGGTGTCCGCAGCGTAGGCGCCGAAACAGCCGGATGCTTTACCTCACGTGGCATATTCCTTGACGAGTTGCGGCGCCTGACGAAGCATCGACCGCATGAAGCCCCTCACCCGCAACGCCGTGCTCAACGGCTACGTCGAGCTGGTCCGCTCACTGGGATCCGATCCGCAGCCGCTCCTCGCCGCGGTAGGCCTCGACGCTTCCGACCTCGCGATTCCCAGCACATGGATCCCCGCGGACGCGGCGGCCGACCTGATCGAGCTCTCGGCCGCGGCGACCGGCTGTGAGGACTTCGGGCTCAGGCTCGCCGAGGACCGACGTCTGGCCAACCTCGGCCCCATCAGCCTGGCAGCCCGCGAGGAGCCCGACATCCGCAGCGCGCTGGAAGTGATCATGCGCTACCAGCACCTGCACAACGAGGCCCTGCACACCAGGCTCATCGAGGCCAACGGACTCGCGACCTTCCAACTCGGCCTCCACCTCAGCACCGGGCCGGCCGGCCGCCAGTCCACCGAACTGCTGGTGGGCGCAGCGAGCCGCCACCTCCGCTGCCTCGTCGGCGGCGGCTGGAAGCCCGTGACCGTCCTGTTCACCCACGACGCACCGGCCGGCACCGCAACCCACCACCGCGTCCTCGGTCCCTCCGTCCGCTTCGGCCAGGAACTCAACGGCATCGTCTTCTACGCCGCCGACCTCGACGCCCCCAACCAGCTCTCCGACCCCCTGCTGCTGCCCTACGCCCGCCAGTACCTCGAAGCGATCGCAGCCCCCCGGCCCACAGCCGGCGTCGACCGGATCCGGGACCTGATCGAGGCGCTGCTCCCCACCGGCCGCTGCTCGCTCCAGCGGGTGGCGCACACCCTCGGCGTCGACCGCAAGACCGTCCACCGCCACCTGGCCCGGTCCGACGAGACGTTCTCGTCGGTGCTCGACGCCACCCGGGCCAAGCTCGCCCAGCAGTACCTGGCATGCCACAGCCGCCCGCTCACCCAGATCGCGGAACTGCTCGGCTTCTCCGCCCCGAGCGCGTTCTCCCGCTGGTTCCGTGCGGAGTTCGGGTCCAGTCCCAAAGCCTGGCGCGACGCCCACCGTCAGGAGTCGGCGACCGGCGACGGGCCGAGCCGCCCGTGAGCGGATCACCGGCCGGGGCCGGTCGGGGTGGCCAGGAGGCCTGCCGGGCGCACCGGTCGTGGTGCGCCCGGCAGGCCGGCTGCTGGAGCTGGAGCAGTCGGCCGCCCGGGTCATCGGGCTGCCGCTGCTGATTCCGGCACGCGGTGTCCGGTCGGGTCGGCCGCTAGCCGGCAGGCGTGTGGAAGGAGGTCGTCCGGCCCGGCTCGGAGCTCTTCCCGCTGGCGTCGACGACCTCGATGGCGAGCGTGTAGTCGGTGTTCGGCTGGAGGCCCGCCATCGTGGTCTCGTTCGGGTACGGGCCCGCTGGAATGCCGGCCCCGGCCTGGCCGTTGAGCACGATCCGGTACTTGGCCGCGTTGGCCGCCTTCCCCCAGCCGAAGGACACCGAGGTCGCGGTGAGCTGGCGGATCGACACCTCCGGGAGCGCGTTCGCGTTCGCGATCAGGAACTGGTTGTTCGCCACGTTCCAGTGCGAGGCCAGGTAGCTGCCCGGCTTGGGGTTGGTGTTGAAGTAGTTGTCCTTGGTGCAGTCCAGCCGGTCCCGGTCGCCGAAGTCGTAGCACTTCGTGGCCATCGGCTTGCCGCTCCCGTCCGGGTAGCACATCAGGTCCCAGTTGACCGTGCAGTGCGAGTGCCCGCTGGAGTCCGGCGCGCTGTTGCTCACCGCGCCCAGGTTGTGGCCGAGTTCGTGCGCCGCGGCATGGCCGCCCCAGCAGCCCGAGTCGACGCGGGCGTACGAGGGGCCGAAGTTGCTCCAGTTGTCCTGCCCGGCCCGGTCGTCGTTGGCGAAGTTGCCGAGGCCGCAGTACACCTGGGCGTCGGTGAACTCCATGTACTTGCGGTCGCGACGGTTGAACCCCTTCGCCACCAGCTCGTTGTTGACCCCGCTCCAGGTGCCCAGCGCCGCCGCCGGAACCTCGATGTCGAGCACATCGGCCGTGCAGTTCGCTTCGGTGACGTACCGGACGTGCCGGTTGCCGCCGGTCTGTTCGGCGCTCGCACGGAAGATGACGTCCACGTCGGCCGCCCACTTCTTGATCGAGTCCCGGTACTCGGCGAACCGGTCCTGGCCCGGGCCGTGGACGTAGAGCACCTGCACCCGGTTGCCGGTGGTGCCATCGCCGTCACAGACCACCTCCGTGCCCGCGGGCGCCTTCGACGGGGTCGGCGTGGGGCTGCTCGTGACGGCGGGTGTCTTCGACGGGGTCGGCGTGGGGCTGCTCGTGACGGCGGGTGTCTTCGACGGGGTCGGCGTGGGGCTGCCCGTGACGGCGCCGCGCTTGAGCTTCAAGGCCGCCACGTCCTGCGGCAGATCGGTGGTGGCGGGCGACGGGTTCGATCCGTCGGTGGGGTTGGGGGTCGGCGTGGTGGTGGGGGACGGGCTCGATCCGCCGGCGGGGTTGGGGGTCGGCGTGGTGGCGGGCGATGCGCTCGAACCGCCGGTGGGGCTGGGAGCCGACGCGGGCACGACCGGCGGGACGGTCTTGTGGATGTCCACGCCCTCGGGAGCGGCATCCGGTCCGTGAGTGCACAGGCCGTCCGCGGACTTGAGCTCGCCCGCGCAGTCGTCGTTCTCCGGCGCGACGACCAACCCGGTGTACACCAGCCCCTTGGCCGGATCGCTCTTCGGAACGGCCGTCAGCGGGACATGGCTGCCGTCGTTGTGCGCGAGCTTCCCCGGCGCGGTCGCGCCTCGGGTGGGCGCTCCCGCCGTCTTGGTGGCGGAGGCCGGATCCCCGAGCTGCCCGGGCAGGCTCGCGGTCGCGGTGGCCGCTCCCACGGCCCTGGTGTCGGCCGCCGGGTGGGATTCGAGCGAGCCGCTCGCCGCACCGATCCCGACGACGACGGCTCCCGCCGCGACTGCTGCCACCACCAGGGCGAACGGACGCCGCTGCCGACGCGGGCGCCGACGGGTCGCTTGGTTCTGATCCACGATCACTCTCCTCGTCGGCAGATGAGGGACAGTGGGCTGCCGACCTTCAGGGGACCGAGGAGGGTGATCCGGATAACGGAAAACTTCAGCGAGCCGGCCGGCACCCGCTGCCCGCCTCCGAGACCGTGCGCGGGACCATCGGACGGCCTGTCCGGCGCCCGGCCCCGCTGTGTCCCGCATCACTCGGGCTCCGCCGACGGGGCCGGCGGAGCCACCCGCTCCGCCGACGCTTCCTCAGCGAGTGTTGCCGGCGGTCGGGGAGGGCCGGAGCGATTGCCGCACTTCCGTGCCGGCAGACACGACAGAGGCCCTGCCGGATTTCTCCGGCAGGGCCTCTGCACTGGGTCGGGGTGGCGGGATTTGAACCCACGGCCTCTTCGTCCCGAACGAAGCGCGCTACCAAGCTGCGCCACACCCCGGTCTTTCTGTTTGTCGCTCCGTCTCCTTCGCGACGAGTAGAACTCTACCGGACGCTCGCCGAGACACGAAATCCGATTCCCGGCGGGCGTCCGGCGCAGGTCAGCGGGGGGCCGGGGTGAGGGTGAGGAGGGTGGCCTCGGGGGGGCAGGCGAAGCGGATGGGGGTGTAGCGGTTGGTGCCGCAGCCGGCGGAGACGTGGAGGTAGGAGCGGCGGCCGCCGGCCTGGTGGGTGGAGAGGCCCTTGACCCGTCGGGTGTCGAGGTCGCAGTTGGTGACGAGGGCGCCGTAGAAGGGGATGCAGAGCTGGCCGCCGTGGGTGTGGCCGGCGAGGATCAGCGGGTAGCGGTCGGCGGTGAAGGCGTCGAGGACGCGCAGGTAGGGCGCGTGGACGACGGCGAGGGAGAGGTCGGCGTCGGCGGAGGGGCCGCCGGCGACCTCGGAGTAGCGGTCGCGGCGGATGTGGGGGTCGTCGAGGCCGGTGAATTCGAGGTCGAGGCCGGCGATGGTGAGCCGGCCGCGGGTGTTGGTGAGGTCGAGCCAGCCGGCCGCGTCGAAGCCGTCGCGGAGCTTCTCCCACGGGTTGTGGACGGCGCCGGTGATGCCGCGGCGGCCGCTGCCGTCCGGGTTGTTCAGGCCGTGGACGCCGCTGCGCATCGCCTGGAGGTAGCGGGCCGGGTTCTTGCGGGCCGGGCCGTAGTAGTCGTTGGAGCCGAAGACGTAGACGCCGGGGAAGTCCATCAGCGGCCCGAGGGCGTCCAGGGTGGCGGGGACGCCGAGCGGGTCGGAGAGGTTGTCGCCGGTGTTCACGACGAGGTCGGGGCGCAGGCCGGCGAGGCTCTGCAGCCAGCGCTGCTTCTTGCCCTGTCCGCTCACCATGTGGATGTCGGAGACCTGCAGTACCCGGATGGGCCGGGCGCCGTGGGGCAGGACGGGGACCTCGACCCGGCGGAGCCGGAAGGAACGGACCTCGTACCCGACGGAGTAGGCGAGGCAGGCGGCGCCGGCGGCGGCGAAGCCGAGGGGAACGGAGTACAGCGGTCGCATCGCTCCATGCTCTCAGACGGTGGATCAGCCGGTGAACGCCTGGTGGCCCCGGGTGGATGCGGCGGACTGCTCCAACTCGGCCACGATCGAGTCCAGCACGGCCCGCCAGTGTGCGCGCTGCCGGGCGCGTTCGGCGGGGTCGGCGAGCCGTTCCTGGTGGAACCGGAGCACGGTGCCGAGGCCGGCGGCCGAGCTGGTGACCGTGACCTGGACGGTGGTGGCGGCGTCCCGCCCGGCGGGCTGCCAGCGGAGGCGGATCCGGGTGCCGGGGTGGAGGCTGCGCAGTTCGCCGGTGGAGCCGTCGTCGGCGGTGACGGGGCCGCCGACCCGGTCGGGGAGCCGGGCGCCGGGGCCGAGCCAGTGGGCGGTGCCGTCCGCGGAGGTCAGCAGGGACCAGACGGCCTCCGGCGGGTACGGGAGGGTGCGGGAGACGCCGATCTGGAAGCCGGCGTCCCTGGTGAGCCCGACAGGGCGGTCGGCGGTCATGAGGTCCTCCCGGTGTCGTCGGTGCGTCGGGCCCGCAGGGCCCGGACCTTGTGGCGGTTGCCGCAACGTTCCATCGAGCACCAGCGCCGCCGGCCGGGCCGCGAGGTGTCGACGAAGAGCAGGTAGCAGTTGTGCGCGCCGCACTCGCGCACCCGGTCCGCGTACGGGCCGGTGAGCAGGGCGATGGCGTCCCGGGCGAGGGTGGAGACGAGCTGGTCCCCGTCGGCGGGCAGCGGGGCGGCGGCGCTGCCGTCGGGGGCGATGCGCGGGACGACCGGCGGGTGGACGGCGGCCCGGTTGAGGACGGCGTAGTCCTCGGCGGCACCGGGCTCGCCGTGGGCGCGGGCGGCGGCGAGCCGCCAGAGCGCGTCGCGCAGGGTGCGGGCGGCGGCGAGCTGGGCGGTGTCGATCCGGACGGCGTCGGCGGGCAGCCGCAGCCGGGAGCGGGTGAGCCAGTGGGCGAGGTCGTCGGGCCGGTGCAGCACCTCGTAGCGGGCGTACGGGCCGGGGCCGCCGGTGGTGAGCAGTTCGAGGCAGAGGGCACCGGGGTCGAAGTGGAAGCTGGTGCCGCCGGGGGTGGTCAGTTCCAGTCCGGCGGTCGTGCTGTGCGCTCCGTCGATCATGTAACCAGGATAAGTGGTTACGTGATCGGAGGGAACCGTTGCCGAGGGGAACCGTTGGCCTGTGTGACCCGAAGGGTGACCGGGGGAACCGTTAATGGCAAGCGACCGAACGTCGCAGGTGGGAGACTCGGGGCCATGACGACGCTCAAGGAGCAGCTGCACGAGGACCTCACGGCTGCCATCAAGGACCGCGACGAGCTGCGCTCGTCCACCATCCGGCTCACGCTGGCCGCCGTCACCACCGAGGAGGTGGCGCCGGGCCGGGACAAGCGAGAGCTGTCCGACGCCGAGGTGCTGAAGGTGGTCGGCCGCGAGGCGAAGAAGCGCCGGGAGGCGGCCGAGGCCTTCGACACCGCCGGCCGGACCGAGCAGGCCGCCCGGGAGCGGGCGGAGGGCGAGGTGCTCGCGGGCTACCTGCCGAAGCAGCTCTCCGACGAGGAGCTGGCCGCGATCGTGGCGGCCGCCGTCGCCGAGAGCGGGGCGAGCGGCCCGCAGGCGATGGGCGCCGTGATGAAGCTGGTGAAGCCGAAGGTGGACGGTCTGGCCGAGGGCGGCCGGGTCGCCGCCGCCGTGAAGGCGGCCCTCACGGGCTGACCTGGTGGCCGCCGCCGACGGGTGGCACGACGAAGGGGCGCCCCCCCGAGATCGCTCTCGGGGGGGCGCCCCTTCGCTGGTGTCAGGTGTGGCTCAGCCGTTCCCGCCGCCGTGCTTGCCGCCGTTGCCGCCGCCGATGACCCCCGGCGGGAGGGTGAACCCGCCGCCGATCATCCCGCCGTTGTTGTTGCCGCCCGGGTTGCCACCGGGAGCCGGGGGCGGCGGCGGGTTGCCGCCGGGCTGCGGCTGGTTCGGGTCGGCCGGCGGGGTGGCCGGCTGGGTCGCGTTCGGGTCGGGCTTGGGCGCCGGGTCCGGGATGTTGATGGTCTGGATCTGCTCCTTGGGCGCGTTCTTGAGCGCCTGGTTCATCGCCAGCTGCCAGATCGGGCCCGGCCCGGTGGCGCCGAAGACGCCGTCGCTGCCGTAGAAGGTGTCGCCGATCTTGATGTTCTTCATCTTGACGCCGCCGGCCGGGCCGCCGAGCCAGACCGAGGTGGCGAGGGACGGGGTGTAGCCGCTGAACCAGGCGGCCTTCTTCTCGTCCGTGGTACCGGTCTTACCGGCGATCTGCCGGCCGTCGTCGAGCCCGAGGGCGGCCGCGGTGCCCTTCTCGGTCACGTTGAGCAGGACGGTGTTGAGCGCGTCCGCGGTGTTCTCGGAGAACGCCTGGCTACAGGTGGACTGCGGGACCTTGACGTCCTTGCCGTCCACGGTGTTGATCTTGGTGATCGCGACCGGGGTGCAGTACTTGCCGCGGGCGGCGAAGGTCGCGTAGACGTTCGCCATGGTCAGCGGGGAGAGCTCCAGGGTGCCCAGGACCATCGAGGGGACCTCCTGGAACGGGTCGCCCTTGGCGGACTGGGTGATGCCCAGCTTGTTGGCCATCTGCTTCATCGCGCAGAGGCCGATCTGCTGCTCCATCTGCACGAAGTAGGTGTTGACCGAGCGGGCCATGGCCTCCTTCAGCTCGTACGGGCCGACCTCGCTCGTCGACTCGTTCTTCACCGTGGCCTTGGGCTTCTCGACGTTCTTCCAGGTGCCCGCGCAGGTGGTCATCTGGGGGTAGTCGATCTTGTTCTCGGACGGGAAGGCCTGGGTGGGCGCCATGCCCGCCTCCAGGGCCGCCGCGGCCAGGATCGGCTTGAACGTCGAACCGGTCTGGAAGCCGTTGCCGCCGCCCATCGCCGAGTCGACGTTGAGGTTGACGACGGTCTGGTTCTTGTTCGGGTCCAGGCCGTACGGGCGGGTCTGGGCCATCGCCAGGATCTTGCCGCTGCCCGGCTCCATCATGGTCGCCGCGGCCGACACCGGGTCGGTCACCAGGACCTTCTTGGGGTTGGTGACGGCGGCCTGGGCGGCGGCCTGCTTGTCCGGGTCCAGCGTGGTGTAGATGTTCAGGCCGCCGGTGTCCCACAGCTTCTTGCGCTCCGCGGCGCTCTTGCCGAAGACCGGGTCCTGCTTGACCACGTGGCGCACGTAGTCGCAGAAGAAGCCCATCCCGGCCTGGGCGGTGATGCAGCCGTTCTGCGGGTCCTTGTACTTCAGGCCCAGCGGGGCGGCCTTCGCCTCCTTGGCCTGGTCCGCGGTGATGTGCTTGTTCTCCAGCAGCTTGTCGATGACGACGTTGCGGCGCTTGACCGTGTTGTCCGGGTAGCGCACCGGGTCGTACTGCGACGGGTTCTGCACCATGCCGGCCAGGGTGGCGGCCTCGGCGATGGTGAGGTCCTTGTTGCTCTTGCTGAAGTAGCGCTGGGAGGCGGCCTCGACCCCGTAGGCCTGGTGGCCGTAGAAGGTGATGTTGAGGTAGTTGGTGAGGATCTGGTCCTTCGTCAGGTCCTCTTCCAGCTTGATGGCGACCTTGAGCTCCTGGATCTTGCGGCCCAGGGTCTTGCGCTGCGCCTCCAGGACGGCGGCCTGGTCGTCACCGGCCTTCTCGACGTTGACGTTCTTCACGTACTGCTGGGTCAGCGTGGAGGCGCCCTGCGCGGCGGTGCCGCTCTCGGCGTTCTTGCTGATGGCCCGGAGCACACCCTTGAGGTCGACGGCGCCGTGCTCGTAGAAGCGGGCGTCCTCGATGTCGACCTGGGCGTGCCGCATGTAGGGCGACATCTGGTCGGCGGTGAGGACGGTGCGGTCGCGCTCGTAGACCTTGGCGATCAGGCCGCCCTTGGCGTCGAAGATCTGGGTGGCCTGGGTGAGCGGCGGCGTCTTGAAGTCGTCCGGGATGTTGTCGAAGCTCTCCGCCGTGTCCTTGGCGGTCAGTCCGATGGCACCGACGGCGGGCAGGGCGAGGCCTGCCAGCAGCACTCCGGAGAGCACGCTGACACCCAGGAACTTCACTCCGTGTCCCGCCAAGTCCAGCGGTGACCCGCGGCGCTTGCCGCGCGGAGCTCCGGGGTTGCCTGGGGGCTGGGGGGCCTGGGGGCGCTTCGGTGCCATGAGGAGAACCCTACGTCGCCGAATCCCGCACATGGGGGCAGGTGTTCGCCTAGGCTTGTCACAAGCTTGCGACAGCTTCGGTGCGTCAACATCATTCACTCTTGTGAGTGCGGAGACTTGTCCGAATTGCTCACTCTTGTGCGGTTTTTGGGGCGGCTGCGGCCTGCCGCATTCCCATGGACGGTAGCGCTCAGTGACGACACCCGTGGCGAGAGTTGCGGCCGCGTGTTTGGCAAGGCTTGCGACCTGCGATCACTCCAACGAGTGAGCTGACCGATACCCATAGTCCAATCGGGTCATTCGAGATTGAGCCCGAAGGGGCTGTTGCAAGCTGTCGTTCTTCCGTAACGTCCTCAACTGGCAACGGTGAATATGCCGTTGCCGCCGTGGGGGAGCCTCGATACGGGAGAGGACGGCGCCGGGATGGGCTGGGTAGACGACTGGAGTGCGCAGGCCGCCTGCCGCACGAGTGATCCGGACGAACTGTTCGTCCAGGGGGCGGCGCAGAACCGCGCCAAGGCGGTGTGCAGCGGTTGCCCCGTCCGTACGGAATGCCTGGCGGACGCACTGGACAACCGGGTCGAGTTCGGGGTCTGGGGCGGGATGACGGAGCGCGAGCGCCGGGCGCTGCTGCGCCGCCGTCCGACGGTCATCTCGTGGCGGAAGCTGCTGGAGACCGCCCGCACCGAGTACGAGGAGTCCCTCGCGACCGGCGTGATACTGACGGACTACGCCCAGGCGGGCTGAGCACCCCCCGTCGACCGGGGACCCGTCGGCCCGGGGGGCGCCGACCGGGGAACCGTCGGCCCGGGAGTCCATCGACCGGGCCGTGCCTGCGCGGCCCGCGAACCCGCCGGCCGCGTCGCGCCTATGCGGCCCCGTTGAGCCGGTCCCCGATGGCCCGCAGTCCGTCCAGGTCGTGCACGTCGCCGGGCAGCGCGGGGACCTCCACGATCGGCACGTCCGGGTACACCGAGACGAAGCGGTCGCGGGTACGGCGCTCCCGCCCCATGATCTGCATCCGCTCGGCGTGCAGCCGCAGCAGCCCGGCCGCGAGCAACTCCGCCTCGGGCGAGGCGTGCTCCGAACCGTTCTCCTCCAGCGCCTCGGCGGCCGCCAGTGCCCGTTCCGCGGTGAGCTGCGGGGCGCCCGTGCTGTGCACCCGGTTGAGGACGAGCCCCGCCAGTGGCATCCGGTCCGCGGCGAGCCGGTCGACGAAGTACGCCGCCTCGCGCAGCGCGTCCCGTTCCGGCGCGGCCACCACCAGGAACGCCGTGCCCGGCGCCTTGAGCAGCTGGTACGTACGGTCGGCGCGCTCGCGGAAGCCGCCGAACATCGAGTCCATCGCGCTGACGAAGGTCTGGACGTCGGTGAGCAGTTGGGCGCCGAAGATCTTGCCCAGGGTGCCGGTGAGCAGGCCCATGCCGGCGTTGAGGAAGCGCATCGCGCTGCGGCCGCCGACCTTGGCCGGGGCGGTCAGGATCCGGATGACCCGGCCGTCCAGAAAGGACCCGAGCCGGTTGGGCGCGTCCAGGAAGTCCAGCGCCGAGCGGGACGGCGGGGTGTCGACGACGATCAGGTCCCACTCCTCGGCGTCGCGCAGCTGCCCGAGCTTCTCCATCGCCATGTACTCCTGCGTGCCCGCGAAGCCGGCCGACAGGGACTGGTAGAACGGGTTCTCCATGATCGCCTTGGCCCGTTCGGGTTCGGCGTGGGCGAGCACGACCTCGTCGAAGGTCCGCTTCATGTCGAGCATCATGGCCTGGAGCTCGCCGTCGCCGGTGACGCCCTTGACCACCCGGGGGGTGTTGTCCAGCTCGGTCAGGCCCATCGACTGGGCCAGCCGCCGGGCCGGGTCGATGGTCAGCACCACGACCTTGCGCCCGCGTTCGGCGGCCCGCAGGCCGATGGCCGCGGCGGTGGTGGTCTTGCCGACGCCGCCCGAGCCGCAGCAGACGATGATCCTGGTCTTCGGGTCGTCGATCAGGCCGTCCACCGCGAGCCGACTGCCGGTGGCCCGTACGCCGTTGCCGTTCACGCCCACGCCCCTGCCGCCCGCACCCCTGCCGCTCCCGCCGTTCGCGCCGTTCGCACCGTTCGCGTTGCCGCCGGTCATGCCGCCCCCTGCCGCTTCAGTTCGCCCGCCAGCCGGTACAGCCCGCCGAGGTCCACGCCCTCGCCCAGCAGCGGCAGTTCGTAGCAGGGGAGCTTCAACTGCTGGAGGTCGGCGCGCTGTTCGCGTTCCAGCTCGACGCGCTCGGCGTGTTCCCTGGCCTGGTCCAGCAGCGGGTCGAGCAGCGGCTCCACCGCCGTGCGGACGGTCTCCGCCTTGCGGGAGCGCCCGCCGAGCCCGGCCTCGCCGAGCGCCACCGCCACCTCCTCGCGGTGGTCGCCGTCCACCGCGGCCACCGCCGCGGCGTCCAGCACCGGCGGCCGGACCATGTTGATCATCACCCCGCCCACCGGGAGGCCGGCCTCGTGCAGCTCGGCGATGCCGTCGACCGTCTCCTGCACCGGCATCTCCTCCAACAGGGTGACCAGGTGCACCGCGGTCTCCGGCGACTTCAGCACCCGCATCACGGCCTGCGCCTGGGTGTGTATCGGTCCGATCCGGGCCAGCCCGGCGACCTCGGCGTTGACGTTCAGGAACCGGGTGATCCGCCCGGTCGGCGGCGCGTCCATCACGACCGCGTCGTACCGGCGACGGCCGTCAGGGCCCTTGCGCCGGGACGCCTCGCAGGCCTTCCCGGTGAGCAGGACGTCCCGGACGCCGGGCGCGACGGTGGTGGCGAAGTCGACGAAGCCGACCTTCTGCAACGCCTTGCCGGCCCGGCCGAGCTTGTAGAACATCTCGAGGTATTCGAGCAGCGCCTGCTCGGTGTCGATGGCCAGCGCGAACACCTCGCCGCTGCCCGAGCCACCGCCCGAACTACTGCCCGAAGCACCGCTCCCGCTGCTGCCGCCGCTCCGGCCGCCGTCCGCCGGCAGCCCCAGCTGGACGCGGGAGACCGAGGCGATCCGGCGCTCCTCGTACGGCAGTGCGGCGATCCCGAACAGCTCGGCGATGCCCTGCCGCCCCTCCACCTCGATCAGCAGCACCCGTCCGCCGTCGGCGGCGAGCGCCAGCGCCAGCGCGGCGGCCAGCGTGGTCTTCCCGGTGCCGCCCTTGCCGCTGACCACGTGCAGCCGGACGCCCTCCCAGTCGGGGTCGCGCCGGGCCGCCTGGCCGGGAGTGCGTGCCACGCTCCGTCTCCGTCCGTCTCCGAGGGCCGCCGTGCGCGCTGCGTCGGCCGACCCGCTCTCCGGTGCCCTCTCGCGAGGGTAACCAGCGAGCGCGCCGGATGCCCGGAGCACCAGGGGGGCCGGGCCTGAATCATGCCCCCTTTGTGGGCCACCTCACACGCCGGTCCGCGCGCGGCGCCGAAGGGCGGGGCGGCTCGTCTAGAGTCTGGCCATGACCAAGTGGGAATACCTGACGGCGCCGCTGCTCATTCACGCCACCAAGCAGATCCTGGACAACTTCGGCGAGGACGGCTGGGAGCTCGTCCAGGTCGTGCCGGGCCCGAACCCGGAGAACCTGGTGGCCTACTTCAAGCGGGAGAAGAACGCATGAGCAAGGTCGAGTCGAAGCTCGCCGAGCTGGGCCTGAGCCTGCCGGAGGTGGCCGCCCCGGTCGCCGCGTACGTGCCGGCCCTGCGCTCGGGCGAGTTCGTGTTCACCTCCGGCCAGCTGCCCGTGGTGGGCGGCAAGCTGCCGACCACCGGCAAGGTCGGCGCCGAGGTGTCCCCGGAGGAGGCCAAGGAGCTCGCGCAGATCTGCGCGCTGAACGCCCTGGCCGCCATCAAGTCGGTCATCGGCGACCTGGACCAGATCGAGCGGGTCGTGAAGGTGGTCGGCTTCGTCGCCTCCGCCCCCGACTTCACCGGCCAGCCGGCCGTGATCAACGGCACCAGCGAACTGCTCGGCAAGGTGCTGGGCGAGGCCGGTGTGCACGCCCGCAGCGCGGTCGGCGTCGCGGTGCTGCCGCTGGACGCCCCGGTCGAGGTCGAGCTCCAGGTGCGCGTCAAGACTGCCTGATCGTGATCACGAAGGCGGGGTTGGGCCTGTCCAACCCCGCCTTCGTGCGCTTAGCATCCGGGCATGGACCATCGAGCAACGACGCTCCCGATGCCGCCCGGTTGGCCTGCCCGGATCCGGGCGCTCGACTCCGGCGTGCTGACCCCGCCGGTGCCCAAGCCGGCCGCGACGGTCGTGCTGCTGCGCGACGCCGCCGCGGGGCCGGAGGCGTACCTGCTGCGCCGCCGCACCTCGATGGCCTTCGCCGCCGGCATGTACGCCTACCCGGGCGGCGGGGTGGACCCGCGGGACGCCGAGGTGGAGCCGGGCTGGGCCGGACCGACCCCGGAGGAGTGGGCCCGCCGGCTCGGCGTGGACGCCCGGACGGCGCGGGCGGTGGTCTGCGCGGCGGTCCGGGAGACCTTCGAGGAGGCCGGCGTGCTGCTGGCCGGCCCGGACGCGGACGGCGTCGCCGCCCCGCGTGACTGGAGCGCCGAGCGGGCCGCCCTGGAGGCGCACGAGCTCTCCTTCGCCGAGTTCCTCCGCGACCACGGCCTGGTGCTGCGCAGCGACCTGCTGGCGGGCTGGGCCCGGTGGATCACCCCGGAGTTCGAGGAGCGCCGGTACGACACCTGGTTCTTCGTCGCCGCGCTGCCGCCCGGCCAGCGCGCGGCCCTGGAGGTCGGCGAGGCCGACCGGGTGGCCTGGCTGACGCCCACCGAGGCGGTCCTGGGCTACCAGGAGGGCCGGTTCGGCATGCTGCCGCCGACGGTCAGCGTGCTGCGCGAGCTCTCGCCGGTGCGCACCGCCGCCGAGGCGCTGACGGCCGCCGCCGGACGGTCGCTGGAGCCGGTCCTGGGCCGGGCCGAGGTCCGGGGGGACCGCATGACGGTCCGCTGGCGGGGGTATGACGAGCTGACCATCGACGGGGACTTCCCCGCGGACGCCTGACCACCCGGCCGCAGATCCACAGCCGTACACCGACCGCCGCGGACGCACACTCACAGCCGCGGACGCACACGCACAGAGCAGATCCGTAGACACCCACCCACGGAAAGGACCGACGCCCGATGACCCACAACGACGTGGCTCGCCGGACGGCACCCGAGATGCCCGCCCGCCGCCTGACCCCCCGCAACCCGGCCTGCGACACCCCGGACCGGTTCGGGCCGGTCCCGTTCGTCGAGGTGGCCCAGCGCGCCCTCGTCCGGGCCCTGCCGCTGCGCGCCCTGCACCGTGACGGCGAGGGCGGCCGGTGAGCGGACTCCTCCCGGGTGACCCCGCCGCCGCGATCGGCGGCGAGGCCACCCCCCGGGCGCTCTGCGTGCTGGCGCCGAACCCGTCGCCGATGACGCTGGACGGCACCAACACCTGGCTGCTCTCCGAGCCCGGCTCGGACCTCGCGGTGGTGATCGACCCGGGCCCGCTGCACGAGGGCCACCTGCGCCGGGTGATCGACCTCGCGGAGCAGCAGGGCAAGCGCGTCGCGCTCACCCTGCTCACCCACGGCCACGCCGACCACTCGGAGGGCGCGGCCCGCTTCGCCGAGCTCACCGGCACCGAGGTGCGCGCCCTGGACCCGGCGCACCGGCTGGGCTCGGAGGGCCTGGTGGGCGGCCAGCGCCTGGACGTCGGCGGCCTCGACCTGCGGGTGGTGGCCACCCCCGGCCACACCTCGGACTCGCTGACCTTCCACCTGCCCGCCGACGGCGCGATCCTCACCGGCGACACCGTCCTGGGCCGGGGCACCACGATGGTCGCCCACCCCGACGGCCGGCTCGGCGACTACCTGGACTCGCTGCGCCACCTGCACACGATGGCCTCCGAGCACGGCGTGCGGACGGTGCTGCCCGGCCACGGCCCGGTGCTCGCGGACGCGCTGGGCGCCGTCGACTACTACCTCGCCCACCGGGCCAACCGGCTCGCCCAGGTGGAGACCGCGGTCGAGACGGGCTGCCGGACTGCCCCCGAGGTGGTGGCCCGGGTCTACGCGGACGTGGACCGGGCGCTCTGGCCGGCCGCCGAGCTGTCGGTCCGGGCCCAGCTGGAGTACCTGGAGGAGCACGGGCTCATCCCGGACCTGGGCTGACCTGCGGAAAACGGTTCGTTGAGCGACCGGCGCAGGCCCACGGGAACGCCGAAAGGTCCACCGGAACGCCGAAGGGCCCGTCCGGGCGGACGGGCCCTTCGTACGAACGGCAGCGGCGTCAGCGCGAGCGGCGCGACAGCCGCTCGACGTCCATCAGGACCACCGCGCGCGCCTCCAGCTTCAGCCAGCCGCGGCCGGCGAAGTCGGCGAGCGCCTTGTTGACCGTCTCGCGGGAGGCGCCGACCAGCTGGGCCAGCTCCTCCTGGGTCAGGTCGTGGGCGACGTGGATGCCCTCCTCGGACTGCACGCCGAAGCGGCGGGAGAGGTCCAGCAGGGCCTTGGCGACGCGACCGGGCACGTCGGAGAAGACCAGGTCGGACATCACGTCGTTGGTCCGGCGCAGACGGCGGGCGATGGCCCGCAGCAGCGCGATGGACACCTCGGGGCGGGCGTGCAGCCAGGGCTGGAGGTCGCCGTGGCCCAGGCCCAGCAGCTTGACCTCGGTCAGCGCGCTGGCGGTGGCGGTGCGCGGGCCCGGGTCGAACAGCGACAGCTCGCCGATCATCTCGCTGGGGCCGAGCACGGCGAGCATGTTCTCCCGCCCGTCCGGCGAGGCGCGGTGCAGCTTGACCTTGCCCTCGGCGACGACGTACAGCCGGTCGCCGGGGTCGCCCTCGTGGAACAGCGACTCACCGCGGGCGAGGGTGACCTCCGTCATGGAAGCGCGCAGCTCGCCGGCCTGTTCGTCGTCGAGTGCCGCGAAGAGTGCGGCGCGCCGCAGAACGTCGTCCACGTGCTTCCTCCTTCTCGGCCGTACGGCGGGTGGGCCGTCCGGCGCAAGTTACGTACAAGTGCTCTGCATCACCAAGCATGGCGCATGTCGCTCCGATCATATGAGGAGGGGGTGCGCCGAGGGGTGCTGCGCGGGGCCATTCGTACCGACCGGTCACCGGGCGGTCACCGGGCGGGCCGCCGCGCGGCTTCCGCCCGGTCGGCTGCCCGGTCGGATGTCCGGTCGGCCGGGTCGAACAGGGAGTCGCCCACCGCGGTACGGGCGTAGAGGACGGTGTGACCGGCCCGGTGGGCGCTGGTCAGGCCCGCCGCGCGCAGGGCGGTGAGGTGCTGGGAGACGCCCGCGGCGGACAGTCCGGTGCGACGGGCCAGCTCGGTGGTCGAGGCCGGGGAGTCCAGTTCGGCCAGCAGCCTGGCCCGGGACCGGCCGAGGACGGCGGCCAGCGCGTCCGAACGGTTGCCCGGGCGGGGCTCCCACAGGGTGGCCAGGCCGCGCGCCGGGTAGACCAGCTGCGGCGGATCGGGCGGCAGCACCCGGGTCAGCACCCGTGGCCAGGCGAAGACGGACGGCACGAGCAGCAGCCCGGCCCCGGCGTTCAGCCGGGTGACCGCGCAGTGCCGTCGCTCCAGCCGCAGCGCCGTGCCGTCCCAGCGGACCGTCTCGTGCAGGTCGTCCAGCATCTGCGCGGTGCCGTGCTCGGCGGCCTGCCGGGAGCGGTGGAACACGTCCGCCTCCAGCAGCGCCCGGATCCGGGCCCAGGACGGGGCGATCGCGAGCTGCCAGTACGCCTCGATCTCGGCGGCGAGCCGGGGCAGCCGCGCCGGCGGGTCCCGGTACAGCGGCTCCAGGGCGGCCGGGAGCCGACCGGCCTCGGCGGCCAGGATGTCGAGGTCGGCCCGGACCTGCCCGGCGCCGGTCGCGGTGATCGCGGCGAGTTCGTCGGCGAGCGAAGGGGAGAAGCCCGCCGGCGTGGGGTTGAGGAAGTCGGGCAGGTGGCCGGTCGGCGGGACCATCGCGGTCAGCCGGTCGGGGTGCAGGCCAGCGCCGGTGAGCCGGGCGCGCACCTGCTCGGCCCAGCGCCGGTGCGGAATGGGGACGGACGGCTGGGCGAGGGTGCGCAGGCTGGTCACCACCTCCTGCATGGGCGAGAGGGCGAAGCGGGTCTGCGCGAGGTCGTTCGCGGAGAAGTGCAGTTCCGTCCGCACCCGGGCCCCTCCCTCCCCGCGGACCGCGGCCGGCGGAAGAACACCGGATCCGGGCCCCCGCCCCTGAAGATTCGGCCCCAGCTTAATCACTGGTGAGCCCGTCCGGCCGGGCCGCAGGATGCCGGTGAACCGAGGCAGTACCCGACGGCACGGAAGACGGTGACCCCGCATGTCCACGCACACCCCCACCCCCACCTCCGACTCCGCCCGCACGCTCCGCGAGCGGGCGCTGCGGCTGCGGGAGCTCGGCGCGGACGGCGTGCTCGTCCTGCCCAACGCCTGGGACGCGGGCAGCGCCGCCGTGATCGCCTCGGCCGGCGCCCCGGCGATCGCCACCACCAGCGGCGGTGTCTCCTGGTCCCTCGGGCGGGGGGACGGCCAGCGCCTCGACCGCGCCGAGGCGGTCGAGGCGGCCCGCCGGATCGTCGCGGCGGTGGACCTCCCGGTCACCGTCGACGCCGAGGGCGGGTACGGGCCGCTGCCCGCCGACGTCGCCGCGACCGTGACCGCGCTGATCGGGGTGGGCGCGGTCGGGGTGAACCTGGAGGACTCCACCGCCCCCGGCGGCCCGCTCTTCCCGGTGGCCGAGCAGGCGGCCCGGCTGCGGGCGGCCCGGACGGCGGCCGAGCGGGCCGGTCTGCCCGAGCTGGTGGTCAACGCCCGGACGGACGTCTGCCTGTTCGGGCTGGGCGGGCCGGAGGACGTGCTGGTGCGGGCCGAGGCCTACGCCGAGGCGGGCGCCGACGGCCTGTTCGTGCCCGGGTTGCTGGACCTCGACGCCCTCGCCGACCTCTGCGAGCGCTCCCCGCTGCCGGTGAACGCGATGGCCGTCGCGGGCGGCCCGACCGTCGCCGAACTCGCTGCCGCGGGGGTGCGGCGGGTCAGCCTCGGCACCGGCCTGGCCCAGCTCGCGTACACCGCGGCCCGGCGCGCCGCCGCCGAACTGTTCGGCGCGGGGACGCTGACGGCGCTGGACGGCTCGCTCGGCTTCGGTGAGCTGGACGCGCTGTACCGGGGCTGACAGGTCCGCCCCGCCCCGCCCGACGTCCTCCCGGTACGGCGGGCGGTCTCGGGTTCAGCCGGTGAAGCCCAGGTCGGCGAGGTTCTTCTCGATCCGGGCGCGGTGCGCCGCCTCCCAGTCGTCCAGGCTCTCGGCGGCCTCCTTGGCCAGCTTGGCCAGGGCCGCCGCCCGCACCTCCGCCCGCCGGGCGGCGGGCACCACCACGACCCCCTCCTCGTCGGCCACCACGACGTCGCCGGGGGCGACCAGCACGCCGCCGCACCGCACCTCGGCGCCGTGCGTGCCGAGGGCCTGCTTGGAGCCCGGGATCGGGATCACGCCGCGGGCGAAGACCGGGAAGCCGGCCTCCCGCACCTCGGCGAGGTCGCGGATCAGGCCGTCCGCCACGAACGCGGCGACACCCCGGCGGTGGGCCACGGCGCACACGTTGCCGCCGGCCAGCGCGTAGTCCAGGTCACCGGACTCGACGACGATCACCGCGCCCGGCTCGGCGCGGTAGATCGCCGCGTGCAGCATCAGGTTGTCGCCGGGCGGGCACTGCACGGTGAACGCCGGACCGGCCACCCGGGGCGCCCCCGCCCACAGCGGGCGGATGCCGATGTCCATGACCTGGGCGCGGCCCAGCAGGTCGGCCAGGGTGGTGGTGGGGATGTCCGTGAAGTCCTCGGCCATGTCTTCCTCGTTCTCCGGGTGGTTCGGGGCCGGCGCGGCGGCGACGGTTCACGGCTGTTCTACCGTGCCGGCCGGGCGTTCGGGTCGGCCCGGAGTCCACGCGACGCCCACCGCTCACGCGAAGAAGGTCACCAGCTCCGGTGCCAGGACCTCGGCCGCCACCTCGTGGGTCTGGCCGTCCAACGTCCGGTGCTCGGCGCCCGGGACGGCGGCCGCGACCGCCCGGGCCGGCGCCCGCAGCAGCTCCGGGCTGGCGCCGCCGTCGAGGACGAGCGTCGGCACCGCGACCCCGGCGAGGACCTCGGCCGGGACGGCCGCGCCGGTCCGCGCGGCGAGCACGGCGGCGTCGTGGGCGAGGGTCGGCGCGACCGCCTCGAAGGCCGGCCACACCGGGGCCGAGCGCATCCCGTCCACCATCTCCGCCGGCATCCCGACGAAGGTCATGAAGGCCGCGACGGCGTCGCCGCGCCGCCCCTCGGTGAGGGCCGCGTCCAGGTCGGCCGCGTACTGGACGAAGCGTGCGGCCTGTCCGTCCTCGGTGCTGAACGGCGGCTCGTAGACGGCGAGCCGGTCGATGCCGACGCCGTGCGCGGCGGCCCGCAGGGCGAGCGCCGCACCGGAGGAGACGGCGACGACGTGGGCCGAGCCGCCGGCCGCCGCGATCACCGCGGCCAGGTCCTCGATCTCGCGCTCGACCTCGTACGGCGCGGTGTCGCCGCTGGCGCCGCGGCCGCGCCGGTCGTACGTCCAGACGGTGTGGTGGGCCGCGAGCTGCTCGGCGACGGCGGCGCCGGGCCCGAAGGACCGGTGGCAGAGCGCGCCGTCGACGAAGACGACGGCCGGGCCGGAGCCGGTGACGGAGCAGGCGAGGGTGGTGCCGTCGGTGGAGACAACGGTGGTCGTGGAGACAGCAGTGGTCATGGGGTGTCCTTCGGTGGTGCGGATGAGGTGCGCTTTCGCAGGGGTAGACCGGAGGCCGCCCCGGAACTCATCGCTCCGCCCGAAACTTTTTCCCGGACCCGCTCAGCCGCCCGACCGCACCCCGGTGGCCACCGCCGCGGCGGGCCCGGTCCTCAGCGGAGGCTGCCCGGCGCAGGTGTGCCGCTGGGGGCCGGTCCGATCGGCGGCGGTCTGGATCCCGGCGGCCTGCACCAGCAGGCCGAGGGCCATCACCGGCAGCGCCGCGCAGAGCAGGATGCCGCCGACCCCGAGCGCGTTGCGCCGGGCGGTGGTGACGACCTGCCAGCCGCCCCAGCCGACCGCGCCGAGGCCCAGCACCACCCCGACCCAGGCCAGCGGCAGGACGTAGGCCGGGGCGCCGGGGCTGTTGTGGCACCGGCTCACCAGGGCCCGGACGTCCTCGTCGGCCACGAAGGTCGGCACGCTGCACGCCCAGGCCGCCGCCGCGAGCAGCAGCGGGCCGGCCGCCCGGAACAGGCGCGGCGGCCGTGGTCGATCATGCATTTCTCTTCCCCTGCCCCCGTGAGGCGCCGGACGCGGCCGGCGCGAGTGCGCTCATCCTACGGACGGCCCGCCGGTGGTCCGCCGACGACCGCCGACGACCTCCGCCGGCCGCCGGCGGTCGCAACGGCCGAGGAAGGACGGGGTTTTGGCGGCACCGGCGTCCCCGATCCGGCGCACCCGGTCCGCCGGGCGGCGTAGCCTTCGTGCATGGCAGAGAGCAAGGTCCGGAAGGCGGCGGCACCGAGGCCGGCCGTGAAGAAGGCGGCGGGGAAGCCGGGCAAGCCGGGGAAGCCGGAGTCGCGGCTGGCGATGGTGCGGCGGGCGCGCAGGATCAACCGGGAGCTGGCGGAGCTGTATCCGTACGCGCACCCGGAGCTCGACTTCGAGAACCCGTTCCAGCTGCTGGTGGCCACCGTGCTGTCGGCGCAGACGACGGACCTGCGGGTGAACCAGACGACGCCGGCGCTGTTCGCGAAGTACCCGACGCCGGAGGACATGGCGGCGGCGAACCCGGAGGAACTGGAGGAGGTCATCCGCCCGACCGGCTTCTTCCGGAACAAGGCGAAGTCGCTGCTCGGCCTCTCGGCCGCGCTGCGCGACCGGTTCGGCGGCGAGGTCCCGGGCCGCCTGGAGGACCTGGTGACCCTGCCCGGAGTGGGTCGCAAGACCGCCAACGTCGTCCTCGGCAACGCCTTCGGCGTGCCCGGGATCACCGTGGACACCCACTTCGGCCGGCTGGCCCGGCGGTTCGGCTGGACCACGGAGGACGACCCGGTGAAGGTCGAGGCGGCCGTCGCCGAGATCTTCCCGAAGTCGGAGTGGACGATGCTCTCGCACCGGGTGGTCTTCCACGGCCGCCGGATCTGCCACTCGCAGAAGCCCGCCTGCGGCGCCTGCCCGATCGCGCCGCTCTGCCCGTCCTTCGGGGAGGGCGAGACCGACCCGGAGAAGGCGCGCAAGCTGCTCAAGTACGAGCTCGGCGGGCAGCCCGGGCAGCGGCTGAGGCCGCCGTCGGACTTCCCCGGGGAGGCCGCCGCCCGCGCGGACGCGGCCGCCCACCAGGGCCGGGTGGCGGACCTGGCGGTGGACGCGTGACGGCGCCGGTGATCGAGCGGGACGGCCTGCCGGCCTGGCTGGAGCCGGTCCGCGACGCGGCCGAGCGGGTGCTGCCGGAGCAGCTGAGCCGCTTCCTGCCGCCGGTGGAGGGCGCCCGGACGGCGGCCGTGCTGATGCTGTTCGGCGAGGGGCCGGACGGTCCGGACGTGCTGCTGATCGAGCGCGCCCGTTCGCTGCGCTCGCACGCGGGCCAGCCGTCCTTCCCGGGCGGCGCGCTGGATCCGGAGGACGGCGATCCGGACGGCTCCGGCCCGATCGCGGCGGCGCTGCGCGAGGCCTGGGAGGAGACCGGGCTGGACCCGGCCGGGGTGCAGGTGTTCGCGGCGCTGCCCGCGCTCTACATCCCGGTGAGCCGCTTCGTGGTGACCCCGGTGCTGGGCTGGTGGCGGGTGGAGTCCCCGGTTCGGCCGGTGGACCGGGGGGAGACCGGCGCGGTGTTCCGGGTGTCGGTCGCCGAGCTGGCGGACCCGGCGAACCGGGTCCGGCTGCGACACCCGTCCGGGCACGTGGGGCCGGCCTTCGCGGTCGCCGGGCGGCTGGTCTGGGGGTTCACCGCCGGGGTGATCGACCGGGTGCTGCACCACAGCGGTCTGGAGCTGCCCTGGGACCCGTCCCGGATCGTCGACCTCTCGGACGAGGCGCTGGCCCTGGTGCAGGGCGACCACGAGCGGTCCCGGGCCCTGCTGGGCGGCGACGCCGGTCCTTCGTGAGGGGCCGTCCGCGCGGTTGCCCCGCCGACCGTGGGAGGGTATCGGAGTGAACGTCCTGGATCTGCTGCTGATCGCCGCCGCCGTGGGTTTCGCCGTGTCGGGCTACCGGCAGGGCTTCGTGGTGGGCGTGCTGTCGGTGATCGGCTTCCTCGGCGGCGGCCTGCTGGCGGTGCAGATGCTGCCGCTGCTGCTCGACCACCTGAGCCCGGGCACCACGGCCTCGGTGGTCGCGGTGGTGGTGGTGATCGTGTTCGCGGCGGTCGGCCAGGCGATCACCTCGCACTTCGGCTGGAAGCTGCGCGGCCACATCGACCGCCGCCCGGCGCGGGTGCTGGACGCGGCCGGCGGCGCGGTGGTCAACGTGATCTCGATGCTGCTGGTGGCCTGGCTGATCGGTTCCGCGCTGGCCGGGGCCTCGCTGCCGACGGTCTCCAAGCAGGTCCGCTCCTCGGCGATCCTCGGCGGCGTCCAGGACGCGCTGCCCGACGACGCGCCGAACTGGTTCTCGGACTTCTCGAAGGTCCTCGCCCGCAACGGCTTCCCGCAGGTGTTCAACCCCTTCGAGCACGAGCCGATCACCCAGGTCGACATGCCGGACCCGGCGCTGGCCGCCAGCCCGGCGGTGACGAAGGCCAAGCAGAGCCTGGTCAAGGTGGTCGGCACCGCCCCCTCCTGCGGCAAGACCCTGGAGGGCAGCGGCTTCGTCTTCGCCCCGCACCGGGTGATGACCAACGCGCACGTGGTCGGCGGGGTGGACGAGCCCACCGTGCAGATCGGCGGCGAGGGCAAGGTGTACGACGCGACGGTGGTCCGCTACGACTGGCAGCGCGACATCGCCGTCCTGGACGTGCCCAAGCTGAACGCACCCCCGCTGAACTTCGCGGGCGAGGCGAAGACCAACGACAACGCGATCGTGGCGGGCTTCCCGGAGAACGGCGCCTTCAACGTCCAGCCGGCCCGCATCCGCGGCCGGATCCAGGCGAACGGCCCGGACATCTACCACCGTGGTTCGACCGTCCGCGACGTCTACTCGGTCCGCTCGACGGTCCGGCAGGGCAACAGCGGCGGCCCGCTGCTCACCCCGGACGGCCAGGTGTACGGCGTGGTGTTCGCCAAGTCGCTGGACAGCGCCGACACCGGGTACGTGCTGACCGCGGCCGAGGTGAAGGAGGACGCCGAGAAGGGCAGCACGGCGACGGCGCGGGTGGACACCCAGGGCTGCGCGCTCTGACACCGGGCTCCGGTCTGCTCCGGTCTGCTCCGGTCCTGATCTGGTCCGCCGGGCCCGCGCCGCCCGTGGGGCCGACGCGGCCGATCGGAGCGTCGGATGTCCGTCATACCGTCAGCCCGCCCTGGTAGCGTCTGCCGCGCTCACCCGTTCGGCTCAACCGGGCGCCGTCCCGGCGTGAGTCGAGACGGAGGGCGTGGCAGTCCGATGATGGGTCACTCGCACGCGGTCAGCGGGGCGATGCTGTACGCGGCCTCGGCGCCGTTCCTGCCCCCGCTGCTGCTGCACACCACGCTGCAGCCCGCGGACATACTGATGGGCACGGTGCTGTGCGCGGGTGCGGCCCTGCTGCCGGACCTCGACCACCACGACGGCTCGATCGCCAACTTCCTCGGCCCGGTCTCCAAGCTGCTCTGCCGCTTCGTGGCCTGGGCCTCCGGAGGCCATCGGCACGCCACCCACTCGCTGCTGTTCGTCGCGCTGATGGGTGCCGGCACCTGGGCCGGCGTCACCTTCCTGGGCCGCAACTTCACCCTCGCGGTCACGTTCTTCCTGCTCGCGCTCGCGATCCGGGCGCTGCGGCTCTGCCCGCCGGGCGACGGCCCGCAGACCTGGATCACCATCGTCGGCCTGTCCGCGCTGGGCACCTTCGGGATGAACACCTGGATGCCGAGCGCCCCGGGCTGGCTGCCGTACGCGGTGGCGCTGGGCACGCTGGCGCACCTGCTGGGCGACTGCCTCACCAAGAAGGGCGCTCCGCTGCTCTGGCCGCACAAGGAGCGCTACGAGGTGGTGCTGATCAAGCGCAGCGGCAACAACGTCGAGACCAAGGTGCTGGTGCCGATCATGTCGGTGGCGACCTTCGTCCTGCTCTGGTTCACCGCGCTGTCGCCGACGATCGTGAACTGACCGGGCGGGTCCGGGGCCGGGCGGTCCCGGTCCGACCGGGCGGGAGTTTCCCGGATGCGGCGCGAGGCCTCAGGTCTCGCGCCGCAGTCGTGCGCCCACCCAGCGGGCGCGCCGGCCGAGGATCCGCGGGATGCCGAGCTGCCGCTGCGCCGGGCGCGGACGCCGGTCGAGGCCGTCGAAGCCGAGGTCGTCCGCCCAGTCGGCACGGTGGGCGGACCGCTGCGAGCTGCTGTGGCGTCGGCCGCGCGGGGCGCCGTCGCGATCGGGCATCCAGGTCATACCGGAAGGGATGCCCTGGGGCCGGTGGCGGTAACCGCCCGGGACGTGTCGAAGTTGGCCTATGCGTTTGTCATATGAGCGCAACATTACGGGAGTTGGGACCTTCGCCCCTTCCCCCGGCCGACCCGACCACTCCGACGTGCCGTCACTCCTTGTGACGGCTCACCCAGTCCAGCAGCTCCGCGGTGAACTGCTCCGGCACCTCCTCGTGCGGGAAGTGCCCGACCCCCGGCAGCAGCCGCCAGCGGTACGGCGCCGCCACGTACTCGCCGCCGCCGAGCGCGGTGTGCGACAGCAGCACCGGGTCCGCCGCGCCCTGCACGTGCAGGGTGGGCGCGGTGATGGGCTTCTTCATCCGCCGGGCGAACTGGATGCCGTCCGGCCGGGCCATCGACCGCACCAGCCAGCGGTACGGCTCGATCGAGCAGTGCGCCGTGCTGGGGATCTGGATCGCCTGCCGGTACGCGTGCACCGCCGCCTCGTCCAGTCCGTTCGGGCCGGTCCAGGCGTCCAGGTAACGGCCGACCAGGGCGGCGTCCTCGGCCACCAGCCGTCGTTCCGGTATCCACGGCCGCTGGAAGCCCAGCACGTGCTCGAAGGCGGCCATCTGGCGGCGGTCGGTCAGCAGGGCCCGGCGCAGGTCCCGGGGGTGCGCGGCGGAGACCACGGTGAGGCTCTGGATGACCGACGGGCGCATCACCGCCGCCACCCAGGCCAGCGTGCCGCCGGAGGCGTGCCCGACCAGGTGGGCCCGGCGTTCGCCGAGGGAGCGGATCACCCCGGTGATGTCCAGGGCGAGGTTGCCCGGGTCGTAACCGCGCGGGGTGCGGTCGCTGCCGCCGATGCCCCGCAGGTCCAGGGCCACCGCCCGGTAGCCGGCCTCGGCGAGCGCGGTCAGCTGGTGGCGCCAGGCCCACCAGTACTCGGGCCAGCCGTGCACCAGCAGTACCAGCGGGCCGGCGCCCAGTTCGGCGATGTGGAACCGGGCGCCGTTCGCGGCGAGGTCGCGGTGGGTCCAGGGGCCGGGCTGCCGGACGCTCCAGGCCTCGGTGGCGCCGCCGGCGGCAGCGCCGGAGGAGCCACCGGCGGCCTCCCGGTCAGGGGCCCGGTCGGGGCCGGAGTCGGCGGACGGCTGCGCGGGTACGGGCTTCTGGTCGAGCGGCATACCGAGAGCGTGTCACATCCGTGCGCCGGACACGTGCCCGGCACACTCGCTGTCGGTGCGTCCGCGTGCCCGGCCCCACCACGGGGCGGTTACGGGATGCGGCCCAGGGCCCGGTCGATCTCCTCCTTGGTGGCCGGGCGCGGCCGGGCGTTCTTCAGCACGTCGGCGGTCTTCTGGGCGCCCTCGATGGTGCGGCGCGGCTTCTCGATCCGCTTGAACGAGCGCCAGGCCAGCAGCCCGAGCAGCACCGCGAGCAGCAGGTAGGCACCGGCCACGACGAAGAACGACCAGCCCAGCGACAGGCCCAGCGCGTGGATGCCGAACGCCGCCGCGGCGCTCAGCATCGGGACGGAGGCCAGCGCGACCACACCGGCGACGCCCAGCGAGACGCCGCCGGAGACGCCGCGCTTGACGTCCGCCCGGATCTCGGCCTTGGCGAGCGCGATCTCGTCGTGGACCAGGGCGGACAGGTCGGCGGTGGCCGCCGCGAACAGCTGTCCCACCGAACGCTCGCCCTCGTAGGGCGCCCGGCCGTTGCTGGACGGGTCTGCGGCTCCTGCGGGCATCAGCTGTTCTCCTTCTGCGGCTGTGCGGCGTGACGCCGCCGCGTGGTGCGGTTCCGGAGGCCGGCGGGGGCCCGGAGGCGTCAGTGGACTGTCGACAGCTCAGAATCATGCCCCTACCGGTCAGTCGCACACCACTCCGGGGCCCCGCCGGAGGGATGTGTCCCGGCGGCGGAGACGGCGGCGGAGGTGGTGGCGGAGACGGGCGGCCGACCTGGTCGGCGCTCAGCGGTCCGTGCGCGGTCGGCCCGGTTGCGCTCAGCGGTCCGTGCGCCGTCCGTCGGCCGGACCCTCGTCGGCGGAATGCGGGGCGGGCCCGGTGACCCGGGCCCGCCAGGCCGGGTCGTCCTGCTGGTAGACGTCGGGGATGCCGTCGCCGTCCTCGTCCCGGTCCTCCTCCTCGCAGAGCTCCCGGTAGTGCCGGTTGCGCAGCTTGAGCAGCACGGTGGCGAACACCGCGCAGAGCAGCGAACCGACCAGGACGGCCGTCTTGGAGCGGTCGGCGAGCGCCACGTCGCCGGGGAAGGCCAGCTCGCTGATCAGCAGCGAGACGGTGAAGCCGATCCCGGCGAGCACCGCGACCGCGAACATGTCGGCCCACTTGAGCTGCGGGTTCAGCTCCGCGCGGGTGAAGCGGGCGGTCAGCCAGGTGCCGCCGAAGACGCCCACCGTCTTGCCGACCAGCAGGCCGGTGACGATGCCGAGCGGGGTGGCCTGGGTGAACACCTCGCCGAGCGCCGAGCCGGAGATCGTCACGCCGGCGGCGAAGAGCGCGAACACCGGGACGGCCAGGCCCGCCGAGAGCGGGCGGACCAGGTGCTCGATGTGCTCGCCGGGGGACTGCTGCTCGTCGCCCACCCGGTGGCAGCGCAGCATCAGGCCCATCGCGACGCCCGCCACCGTGGCGTGCACGCCGCTCTCGTGCATCAGCGCCCAGTTGACGAAGGCCAGCGGCACGAACAGGTACCAGCCGTGCACGCCGCGCCGGTGCAGGAACCAGAACAGCACCAGGCCGGCGAAGGCCAGGCCGAGCGCCCAGAACTTGATCCCGGAGCTGTAGAAGACCGCGATGATCAGGATCGCGATCAGGTCGTCCACCACGGCGAGGGTGAGCAGGAAGGCGCGCAGGGCCGAGGGCAGGTGGCTGCCGACCACGGCCAGCACGCCGAGGGCGAAGGCGATGTCGGTGGCGGTCGGGATCGCCCAGCCGCCGGGGTGGCCGCCGCTGCCGGAGTTGACGACGGCGAACAGGATCGCGGGCAGTGCGACGCCGCAGACGGCCGCGATCACGGGCAGCAGCGCGGCGCTGGGCGTGCGGAGCTCGCCCGCGACGAACTCGCGTTTGAGCTCGATACCGGCGACGAAGAAGAAGATCGTCAGCAGGCCGTCCTTGGCCCAGTCGGCCAGGCTGAGGTCGAGGTGGAGCGGGGTGGACGGCCCGATGGTGTAGTCGAGCACGCTCTCGTACGCGTCCGGCCAGACGTTGGCCCAGATCAGCGCGACCACGGCGGCGGCCAGCAGCAGCACGCCGCCGACCGTCTCGGTGCGCAGGGCGTCGGTGACGAAGGTCCGCTCGGGCAGGGACAGCCGGCCGAGCAACTGCCGGCGGCGGGTCGTCGGCTCGTGGACGGGCGGCTGATCGGTCACGCGGGACCTCCTGAGGGCTGGGAACGGCATGTGGATGCACGTGTGGTGCAGTGCCGACCAGACTTCCCGGCGCGCCCTCCGGCGCCCGGATTCCTGCTCAAGGATCTTGATGCGCCTTTGACAGTCTAGCGGGAACGTTCGAGTGACATCCGGATCGTCCTATCAAGGACTTAAGCCCTGGAGGCGCGTTCTGCACCCCTGGGGGGCACCGGCCCGGCACCCGAATGGCGTCGGCCGCATGCAGACGGGTGAACGCGTCCTTATCGTCTGTCGCAGACGCCGCCCGCTCCGGGCCGGCCCGAACTCCCCCTTTCCCCGGCGTCGTTCACCGACGCCACGCACCGGAGGCACGACCATGCCCAGACCGCCCCTCTTACCGCCGTCGCGGCGACTCCACAGGCGGAGCGCCGACCGATGACCGCTCCGTTGCACATCCCGGCCGCCGCCCGGGCGGCCGAGGCCGCGGTGGTCGTCAAGGCCGCCACGGCCGCCGAGGCCACCGGACCCGGGGCCGCCGAGGTCCCCGCCGACCTCGACCACTTGCTCAGGCCGCTGTTCCGCGCCGTCGGGCCGGGCGGCGGCGTCGCCGTCGCGGTGATCCGCGGCGACGAACGGACGGTCGCCTGCCGGGGGCAGTCCGACCGCTCCGGGGAGCGCCCCGTCCGGGCCGACACCCGGTTCGAACTCGGCTCCGTCACCAAGACCTTCACCGGCCTGCTGCTCGCCGAGATGGTGGCTCGGGGCGAGGTCCGGTACGACGATCCGATCGACCGTTACCTTCCGGCGGACGCCACCCCCGGCTACCCGTACGAGCGGCCGATCACCCTGCTCCACCTGGCCACCCACACCTCGGGCCTGCCCCGGCTGCCGGTCGGACTGCTGCCGGCCGCGGCCCCGCGGTGGTTCACCCGCCCGTACGCCACGTTCGGCCCGGCCCACCTGCTCAGGGCACTGCCGCGGACCCCCGTCCGGGGGACACCGGGCACGCAGGTGCGCTACTCCAACCTGGGCTGCGGGCTGCTCGGACTGCTGCTGGCCAACGCGGCCGGGCAGCGCTACGACGACCTGCTGGCCGCCCGGGTGTGCGGGCCGCTCGGGCTGGTGGACACCTCCTGCGGCCCCGGGCGCGAGGACGCCGCCGGGTACCGGCGCGGGCGCCGGGTGCCGTCCTTCCGGCTGCCGGCCCTGCCGGGCGCGGCCGCACTGCGGTCCACGGCCGACGACATGCTCCGCTACCTCCAGGCGCACCTCGCGCTGGAGGCCGTCCCGCTCCCCGAGCGGGCGGACGCGGTGGCGCTGCGGACGGCGCTCGGCGAGGTCCGCCGGCCGAGGACCGGGCGGCGCAGCACCGGTGGCACCCGGATCTGCCTCGGCTGGAACCAGCGGTCGCTGGCCGGGGCGACGGGGGAGCCGGAGGTGGAGGGGGAGCCGGACGGGGAGCCGGACGAGGACGAGCTGGTGTTCCACACCGGCACGACCCGGGGGTGCGCCGGGTGCACCACCTTCGTCGGGTTCAGCCCGCGCGCCCAGGTGGGCCTGGCGGTCATGGCCGGCACGCGGACGCTGCGCAGCCGTGGCTTCGTGCAGAGCGCCTACGAGACGCTGCGCACCCTTGCCGCGGACCGGCTGGTGCCGTCCGAGGGCGGGGCGGGTGCCGGGGAGGGCGTCGAGGCGGGTGCAGGTGCGCTGTGCGTGGGGGCGTCAGACGCGGTGCCGGGCACGGGGACATCGGGCACCGGGGTGCCGGGCGCGCTGATGGCGGCCGCACGGGAGCGGTGACGGCCGTGCCCCGGGCGGTGACGACCGCCCGGGGCACAGCCCGCCGTCTCAGCGCACTCAGCCGTTGCTGCCCGCCGGCGGCAGCTGCGCCTGGATCTGGCTCATCACCGTGCTGTCGGCGAGGGTGGTGGTGTCACCGACCTCGCGGCCCTCGGCGATGTCGCGCAGCAGGCGGCGCATGATCTTGCCCGAGCGGGTCTTCGGCAGCTCGCCGACCACCTTGATCTGCTTCGGCTTGGCGATCGGGCCGAGCGTCTGGCCGACGTGCGCCCGCAGCTCCTCGACCAGCTCCGGGCTCTCGGTGACGCCGCCGCGCAGGATCACGAAGGCGACGATGGCCTGGCCGGTGGTGGCGTCGGTGGCGCCGACCACGGCGGACTCGGCCACCGAGCGGTGGCCGACCAGCGCCGACTCGACCTCGGTGGTGGAGATGTTGTGGCCCGAGACGAGCATGACGTCGTCGACCCGGCCGAGCAGCCAGATGTCGCCGTCCTCGTCCTTCTTGGCACCGTCACCGGCGAAGTAGCGGCCCGCGAAGCGCGACCAGTAGGTGTCGATGTAGCGCTGGTCGTCGCCCCAGATGGTGCGGAGCATCGACGGCCACGGCTCGGTGAGCACCAGGTAGCCGCCGGATCCGTTCGGGACCTCGTTGGCCTCGTCGTCGACCACGGTGGCCGCGATGCCCGGCAGGGCGCGCTGGGCCGAGCCCGGCTTGGTCTCGGTGACGCCCGGCAGCGGGCTGATCATGATGGCGCCGGTCTCGGTCTGCCACCAGGTGTCCACGATCGGGGTCTTGCCGGCGCCGATGTGCTCGCGGTACCAGATCCAGGCCTCGGGGTTGATCGGCTCGCCGACGCTGCCCAGCACCCGCAGCGAGGACAGGTCGAACTTGGCGGGGATGTCGTCGCCCCACTTCATGAAGGTGCGGATCGCCGTCGGCGCGGTGTAGAGGATCGTCACGCCGTACTTCTGGACGATCTCCCAGAACCGGCCCTGGTGCGGGGTGTCCGGGGTGCCCTCGTAGATGACCTGGGTGGCGCCGTTGGAGAGCGGGCCGTAGACGATGTACGAGTGACCGGTGACCCAGCCGATGTCAGCGGTGCACCAGTAGACGTCGGTCTCCGGCTTGAGGTCGAAGACCGCGTGGTGGGTGTAGCTGGCCTGGGTGAGGTAGCCGCCCGAGGTGTGCAGGATGCCCTTGGGCTTACCGGTGGTGCCCGAGGTGTACAGGATGAACAGCGGGTGCTCGGCCTCGTGCGCCTCGGGGGTGTGCTCGGTGGACTGGCGGGCGGTGATCTCGTGCCACCAGACGTCGCGACCCTCGGTCCAGGCGATCTCCTGCTCGGTGCGGCGGATCACCAGGACGTGCTCGACGCCGTCGACCTTGGTGAGCGCCTCGTCGATGGCCGGCTTGAGGGCGGAGGCCTTGCCGCGGCGGTAGCCGCCGTCGGCGGTGATGACGAGCTTGGCCTGGGCGTCCTGGATGCGGGAGGCGACGGCGTCGGCGGAGAAGCCGCCGAAGACCACCGAGTGGGTGGCGCCGATCCGGGCGCAGGCGAGGATCGCGACGACCGCCTCGGCGATCATCGGCAGGTAGACGGCGACCCGGTCGCCCTTGGTGACACCGAGCTCCAGCAGCGCGTTGGCGGCCTGCGAGACCTCGTCCTTGAGCTGGGCGTACGTGATCGCGCGGCTGTCGCCGGGCTCGCCCTCGAAGTGGATGGCGACGCGGTCGCCCAGGCCGGCCTCGACGTGCCGGTCGACGCAGTTGTACGCCACGTTGAGCTTGCCGTCGGCGAACCACTTGGCGAAGGGCGGGTTGGACCAGTCGAGCGTCTCGGTGGGCTCGACGGCCCAGCTGAGGCGACGGGCCTGCTCGGCCCAGAAGCCCAGGCGGTCCTCGGAGGCCTGCGCGTACGCGGCCGCGGTGACGTTGGCGGCTGCGGCGAGCTCTGTCGGCGGGGCGAAGCGCCGCTCCTCCTTGAGCAGGTTGGCCAGGCTCTCGTTGCTCAACGCGCACTCCTCATCGAGTCATGATCGGGGACGATCCCGTGCGTGGGGATTGTCCCGTGTGTCCCAGCGCACAGCTCACCAGGCGAACGGGCCAGTTGACAAGAGGCTCCAAGGAATTGGTGTAGACCTTTGATCGACTGCCGAACGGCGGACCGCAGTGCTGGCGGGCCCGTGCCCCGGCCCGCCCGGCGGGAACACGGGCCCGGCTCTCAGGCGGCCAGTTGTGGACCCTCCTCGCCACCCTCGCAGGGAACCCGGTCGATTTCATTCACCCGTTCGGGCGTGTCGCCCGCCGGATCAGCCGGTCCGGCCCCGGCGGGCCCGGCCGGTGTCGCCCCGGGGTGCGCCTCGACCGGACTGAACGTCCCGGCGGCCCGGTCCAGGACGTAGGCCTGGGCGGTCGCGAAGTCGAAGTACATCCCGACCAATCGCAGGGTGCCCTCCTCGACCCGGCGCTCCACCGCCGGGTTGGCCATCAGCTGGTCCAACTGCTGCACCACGTTGGTGATGCAGAGCTGCTCCACGACGTCCACCACCGGCCGGGCGGCGAACTCGGCGGGCGCCCGGCGCAGCCGGTCCAGCGAGCCGCGGCCGTTGCGCAGCCAGCGGACCAGCGGGGTGGGCGGCCCGGGGCGTTCGTGTACGCCGTCCAGCAGGGCCTTCATCGCCCCGCAGCCGGAGTGGCCGCAGACCGTGATCGAGCGCACCTCCAGGGCCTCGACGGCGTACTGCACCGCGGCGGCCACCGAGTCGTCGGCCGCGCCGGGCTCGAATGGGGCCGGCACCAGGTTGCCGACGTTGCGGACGGTGAAGAGGTCGCCCGGACCGCTGTTGGTGATCATGCTGGTGACCATCCGGGAGTCCGCGCAGGTCAGGAAGAGCTGCGAGGGGGCCTGCCCCTCCCGTGCCAGCCGGGCGAGTTCGGGCCGGATCAGCGGGGCGGTGTGCTGCTGGAACACCCGGACGCCGTCCAGCAGCCGGCCGTGCGGATCCTCCTGCTGCTCGATGCAGTGGTGGCCGACCCAGGGCGTCCAGGCCCGGCACCGGTGCGGACCGGGCGAACTGCCCGCGCGGACGGTGCCGTCCGGGTCGAGCACCTCGTCGTCCTGGCGCCGCGTCACCATCGAGACCCGCCCGCCCGTGGCCTGATGGCCCGTTCGCCAGCTGTGCAGCGTCTCGTACGCGGCGTGGTCGAGGAAGGAGCCGTCGTGGACCACCGTGACCTCGGCCTCGGCGGGAATGCCGGCCAGGGCGCGGCTCAGCCGGGGCACGGCGGTGAAGGTGAGCGGACCGTGCGTCTGGACGGTGACCGAGCCGTCGGCGCCGGACACGACGTCCACGTGGGCGCGGGTCAGTCGGTAGAGCGCGAGCAGGACGGCGGTGCCGGCGCCGAGCGCGACGCCCCACAGCACGCCGAAGGCCACCACGCCGAGCACGGTGATCAGGTAGACCGGGAACTCCCGGTGCCGGTGCACCTTGCGGATGTGCGCGAAGCTCACCATCTGCAGCCCGACCACCAGCACCAGCGCGGCCAGCGCGGCCAGCGGGATCCGGCGCAGCCCGCCGGTCAGCGCCAGCGCGGCGACGAGCACCCACACCCCGTGCAGCACCGAGGCCCAGCGGGTCCGGCCGCCGGCCCGGACGTTGGCCGTGCTGCGCACGGCCCCGCCGGCCACGGGCAGCCCGCCGACCAGTCCGCTGACCAGGTTGGCCAGGCCCTGGCCGCGCAGTTCGCGGTCGAGGTCGCCGGTGCGGCGGGACATCCGGTCGATCGCGACGGCGGAGAGCAAGGACTCCACGCTGGCCACGGCGGTGACGGTGAGGACGGCGGCGAGCACCCCGGCGAGCGGGCCGTGCGGCAGTGCGGGCACCAGGGCGTGCGGCGTCCAGGCGGGCAGTTCGATGTGGGCGAGCCGCAGTCGCAGGCCGAACGCGAGGGCGGTGGCGGCCGCCACGGCGACCAGCGGCCCCGGCACCTTGGCCAGCCTGACGCCGAACTCGCCCGCGCGGCCCGGGAGTCGGCCGAGCCGGGGCCAGCCGAGCAGGACGGTCACGGTCACCGCGCCGACGAGCAGCGCGGGTGGGTGCGGGCCCGCCAACTGCTGTGGCAGGGCGAGGACGTTGGCGGTCGCGGAGCTCTGCGGGGAACCGCCGAGGACGACGTGCAGCTGCGCGATGGCGATGGTGAGCCCGACCCCGGCCAGCATCCCGTGCACGATCGCGGGTGAGACGGCGAGCGCCGTCCGGGCCACCCGGCGCACCCCGAGCAGGAGTTGGAGCAGGCCGGCGGCGAGGGTGATGGCGCAGGTGGCCTGCCAGCCGTACTGGGTGATCAGCCCGGCGGTGATCACGGTCAGCGCCGCCGAGGGGCCGCTGACCTGGAGTGGTGTGCCGCCGAACAGCCCTACGACGATGCCGCCGACGGCCGCGGCGGCCAGGCCGGCGGTGAGCGGGGCGCCGGTGGCGAGCGCGATGCCGAGCGAGAACGGCACGGCGATCAGGAAGACCACCAGGGAGGCGGAGAGGTCGTGCGCCCAGCGGGCGCGGACGCCGCCGGGGCCCGGGGGCGCGTGGTCGGTGGTGTCGGAGGCGATGGGGGCGCTGGAGATGTCGAGGGTCATGGTCTTCCCGTCTGTCCGGGGGAACGAACGCAGTCAGGTCCGGCGGTGAGTCCGGTGGTGGGGCTCCGGGGCGGATCGGCTGTCGTGGGTCGCGACGGTGTGGCGGGATGGCGTGGCCGCGGCGGGGAGTGCGGGTGTTCACCGGCCGGGCGTTGACCATCAGGCCCGCCAGGGGCCTCGGCGAGGACGCGGGAGGTCTCGCCGGGGGCCGTCGGGACGGGCCGCAAAGACTCGGTAAACCGAGGGTAATGAAAGCTTTGCACAGCGTCATTCGGGGAGGGAAGGGGAAAAGCCCCTGATTCACCCCATTGGGTGGTGTTCGAACCGTGGCAAATCTGCTGGTCGCGCCGGGGGCGGTGGTCGGTCGGCCGTCCGGGCACGCGAAAACGGGCCGTGGCCACCCCTTCGTCGAGGGGGCCACGGCCCGTTCGGGGCCGGCGGTCGGCGGCGGGCGAGCCGCCGGGGCGTCAGGCGCGGGCGCCCGCCGGGGTGGGCCGCTCGCCGTCGGCCGCGCACCCGCCGAGCACGAAGCCGTCGTCCACCTGGGTCGCGAGGTCGATGCCGACCTTGGCGTTGGCCCAGCTCTCCGCGTTGCGCAGGTGGAACAGCACGGCCTGCTCGGTGTAGCGGCGCGCGTCCCGCTCCCCGTACGCCGCCTCGGCCTCGGCCCGGAGCTGCTCCAGCACGGCCCGGTTGGCCGGCTCCAGGGACTTCAGCGGCGGCTCGACGCCCTGCTCCAGTCGGCGCACCCAGTCCGAGTGGCCGAAGGTGGTGAGCAGGTCGTCGCCGACCTCGCGGCGCAGGAACGCCAGGTCGTCCGGACCCTGCACCTTGTTGCCGATCACCCGCAGCCGCACGCCGAAGTCGCGGGCGTAGTCCTTGTACTGGCGGTAGACCGAGACGCCCTTGCGAGTCGGCTCGGCCACCAGGAAGGTCAGGTCGAATCGGGTGAACAGGCCGGAGGCGAAGGAGTCGGAGCCCGCCGTCATGTCGGTGACCAGGTACTCGTCGGGGCCGTCCAGCAGGTGGTTGAGCAGCAGCTCGACCGCGCCGACCTTGGAGTGGTAGCAGGCCACCCCGAGGTCCTCCTCGGTGAACGCGCCGGTGGCCAGCAGTCGGACCGAGCCCTCGTCCAGCGCGATCGGACGGGCGCAGGCGGCGTAGACCGGGTTCTCCTCGACGATCCGCAGCAGGCGCGAACCCCGGCCCGGCGGCGTGGTTTTGATCATCTCGTGGGCCGAGCGGATCAGCGGGTTGGTGCCGCGCAGGTACTCCTTGATCTCCGGCAGGTGCGCGCCGAGCGAGGGCAGTCGGGCGGCCTGGTCGTCCGTCAACCCGAGTGCGGGGCCCAGGTGCTGGTTGATGTCGGCGTCGACGGCGATGACCGGCCGGCCGACGGCGGCCAGGTGGCGGATGAACAGTGCGGACAGCGTGGTCTTCCCGCTGCCGCCCTTGCCGACGAAGGCGATCTTCATCTGGGACTCCGGCTCTCGCTCTGGGCCCGCGCTGCGGGGCCGCCTGCTCGGGGCTGCGCCCGTGGGGACGCGCTGACTGGAAACCGCTAACTGGAAACCGTTATCGTCTCCGATAGTGGTCATGCTAGCCCGGGTTTGGGCCTCCCTGGTGGAGGGAAATGAGGATTGCCTCGAACGGGTGATGCGGGGTTGCTGTTCCAGGAGTGGCGGCCGGTTCATTACTCTCGGGTAGGTGAGCACTGGAACAGATCCCCTCGCCCCGCTGGCCCAGCTCCCCGGGGTGCCCGACGCGGTGGCCGAGGTGCGCAAGGCCGTCGACCGCCTCTACGGCCACCGGGTGATGCGCCGCCGCGCGGCCGAGGTCACCTCCGAATCCGCACTGCGCGGCGCCCGCGCGTCGGCGGCGCTGGCCGGGGCGGACTGGCCGCTGGAGGAGGTCCGCCGACGCAGCGACTTCAGCCTGGACGCCGAGGCCAGGACCGTCGGCGCGGCCCTGCGGATCGCCGCCGAGGCCGGTCAGCTGCTCAGCATCTGGCGGCACTCGCCGCTCCAGGTGCTGGCCCGGCTGCACCTGCTCGCGGTCGGCGACGGCGACCCCGCCGCCGGGCGGCCCCGCCGTGCGGGGGAGACGGCCGAGGAGCTGTTCCCGCTGGAGCTCGCGCCGGTGGAGAGCGTCGAGGTCGTCGCGGTCGACGAGCCGCTGCCCGCGCTGCCGCCCGCCCCGGGGGCGGAGGAGGTCGCGGCGCGGCTCGACCAGCTCTCCCGGCTGCTGGTGGCGCGCGCGGAGGGCCAGGGCGTGGGCACGCCGGCCCTGGTGGTGGCCTCGGTGGTGCACGGCGAACTGCTCGCGCTGCGGCCGTTCGGCTCGTACAACGGCGTGATCGCGCGGGCCGCCCAGCGGATCGTGATGCTCGCCGAGGGGCTGGACCCGAAGTCGGTCTGCCCCGCCGAAGTCGGCCTCGCAGAGCTCGGCACCGACGCCTATCGGCGCGCCCTGGCCGGCTACCTGGCGGGCACCCCGGAGGGGATGGCGGCCTGGATCGGGCACTGCGGCAAGGCGCTGCGGCTCGGGGTGCGGGAGAGCACGGCGGTCTGCGAGGCGATGCAGCGCGGGATGGTCTGACGCCGGCCGGCCCCGGCCGCGGGCAGAAAGATGCGGCGGCACCTGATTCCGCCGGGTGCCGCCGCTGGCACAGGTACCGGGTGACCATGCATGCACCGGAAGTGCCGATCAGACGGGGATCCTGCCCGTTCGTCTGGTCCGGCGGCCCGACAGCGGGTCGGCTGCATGTGGGTGCTCGGTTATCTGTACGCGCGGTCCGTGGGCCTGAACTGCGTTGTCGGTTTGACCTCTTCGGTCCTGACCGGGTCTCGCGGGCCGTGCTTCATTTGTATCGCGTTTCGGGCGAAAGGGGAACCCGAAACGAGAAGTCTGTGGCAATTGCCCGTTTCGTCCTGGCTGCGGAGAGTTGCCGGTTCCGAGGCGGTTCAGGCGGCGTCCGGGCGGCGCCGACGGGCCAGGAACCAGATGACCCCGGCGGTCACCACGGCCGCCCCGACCGCCACGGCCGTCAGCACCGAACCGCTCGGCGCGGAGAACTCCGGGAGCCGACGCCGCAGTTCCACCGGTCGGTCGAAGACCAGCACCGGCCACTCCCGGGCCTGCGCCTCCTTCCGCAGCGCGCGGTCGGGGTTGACCGCTGACGGATGGCCGACCGCCTCCAGCAGCGGCAGGTCGGTGGAGGAGTCGCTGTAGGCGTAGGACGCGGCCAGGTCGTAGCCCTCGGTCGCGGCCAACTCCCGGATGGCGGCTGCCTTGTTCTCGGCGTAGGCGTAGTACTCGATCTCGCCGGTGTAGCAGCCGTCCTCGACCTTGAGCCGGGTGGCGATCACGTGGTCCGCGCCGAGCAGCGCGCCGATCGGCTCGACCACCTCGGAGCCGGAGCTGCTGACGATCACCACGTCGCGCCCGGCCGCGTGGTGCTGCTCGATCAGCGAGGCGGCCTCGTCGTAGATGATCGGGTCGATCAGGTTGTGCAGGGTCTCGGCGACGATCTCGCGGACCTGCTGGACGTTCCAGCCCCGGGTGAGCGAGGAGAGGTACTCGCGCATCTTCTCCATCTGGTCGTGGTCCGCGCCGCCGACCAGGAAGACGAACTGGGCGTACGCGCTGCGCAGTACGGCCCGACGGTTGATCAGGCCGCCCTGGTAGAAGGGCCGGCTGAAGGCCAGCGCGCTCGACTTGGCGATGATGGTCTTGTCCAGGTCGAAGAAGGCCGCCGTGCGCAGCCCGCCCGGCCCGGGCTGAGCGGGTGAGGGGGTCTCCTCGGGTCCGGTGGTGCTGCCCGGGGACTCGTCGGCGTAGTCGTCGGCGTTCTCGGTGGTGTCCACGGGAACCGAGGATAGAGGGAGCCGTAAAACACCCCGCCATTCGGCGTACTCGTGGGCGTGCGGGTTTGTGTTTCTGGCCGCTCGGGTACACCATGGAAGTCACGGATCGTTCGCGACCGTGCTAACCCGGTCCGGCTCCTCCCCCCCGAGTCGGGCTGTGGATAGACGACCCCCGCTCTCCCCCCCGGCGGGGGTCGTCGCACGTCCGGGGCCATTTTCAGGGCTTGAATGCCTCTTGGCGCGGGTGCCGCGGTCGGACCGTCGGCGGTGTACAGGGGGTGTCGGCCGCTCGGTCCATCGACCACCTTTCGTCACTCTGCGTCGCCATTTGCACATGGACCCCGGTGGGGGCTCGGCTGGTTCCGTTCGGTGGTCCGGGCTGCTCCAGTGGTGTTCCGGGGCGGCTTCGACGGGTGTGCGTCGGGATGCCCGACGGGATCGGTGGGGGTGCCGGTTCATCTCGGCGATCCCCCATTCGTCAATTCTTCGCCGATTAGCCCCCCGCCCGGGTGAACGTTTTCATCCACAGCCCCCGAGTTGTCCACAGGCATTCGGATCGTGGATGACGTAATCCGGATCTCCCCCCACCGTGATGGTCGGCGGCGGTCGTCCGGGTCGGTCCTCACGGGCCGGCCGGTCGCCCGTCCGCCGGAACCGTCCGACACGCGCCAAGGACCGCCCCCGGTGGCCCGCGGCGCAGAGGGGAGACCACCATGTCGACGCCGATCGCCGACCACGTCACGGCCGACGGGCCCGGGGCCGCGGGCCCGCTCGTCGTCACGGCGGACGAGGGCCTGGCCGAGCACCTGCTGAGGCTCTGCGCGGCCGCGGGCACCGAACCGAGGCTGATCAGGGGAGCCCCGCCGCCGCGAGAGCTGTGGGAGGGGTCCTCGCTGGTACTGGTCGGGGACGACCAGGCCGAGCGCTGCGCCGGGCTGGGCCGTCGCAGCGGGGTGCTCCTGCTCGGGCTGGACCTCGACGACCCCGGGGTCTGGGTCAGGGCCGTCCAACTCGGCGCCGAGCACGTGCTGTTCCTGCCGGACGCCGAGGCCTGGCTGCTCGACCGGATCGCCGACGCCGCCGAGGGCGTCGGCAGCCCGGCGCTCACCGTCGCCGTGCTCGGCGGCCGGGGCGGGGCCGGGGCCTCGACCCTGGCCTGCGCCCTCGCGGTCACGGCCGCGCGGGCGGGCCGGCGGACCATACTCATCGACGGCGATCCGCTCGGCGGCGGCCTCGACATCCTGCTCGGCGGTGAGACGGCCCGCGGGCTGCGCTGGCCCGATCTCGCGGGCTCCCGCGGGCGGGTCAGCGGCGCCGAGCTGGCCCGGGCGCTGCCGGTGCTCAAACGGCTCTCCGCGCTGTGCTGCCTGTCCTGGGACCGCGGCGACACCCTGACCGTGCCGCCGGAGGCCATGCGCAGCGTGCTGGCCGCCTCCCGGCGGCGCGGCGGGCTGGTGGTGGTCGACGTACCGCGCCACCTCGACACGGCCGCCGGACAGGCGCTGGAGCAGTCCGACCTGGCGCTGTTGGTGGTGCCCGCCGAACTGCGCGCGGTGGCCGCCGCCGACCGGGTCGCGGCCGCCGCCCGGATGCGACTCGGGGACGTCCGGGCGGTGGTGAGACCGCTGAGGGCCGGCGGGCTCCCGGCTCGTCGGATCGCCCGCGGGCTGCGGCTCGAGCTCGCGGGGGAGTTGGAGCCGGAGCCGGGTCTGGCGGAGGACGTCGAGAAAGGCGTCCCGCCCGGGATCCGGGAGCACGGCCCGCTCGCGCGCTTCTGCGGGAGCTTCCTGAACGAGGTACTGCCGCCGGTGCCGGCGGTCGGAGGAGGGGTGTACTGATGATCGGTCTGCGGAGAACGGGACTGCGGGGCGCGGTGGTTGGCCAGGGCGACGGTGCGCGGGAGCACCGACCGCTCAGGAGCGTGCCACCGCCCGGCGGACCGCCCGGTGCACCACCCGGCGGACCACCCGGTGCGGAGCACCAGCCGTGCCCGTACGGGCGGACGGCCCGGGAGGAACGGACGGCGGCCCTGGTGGACGCGGTGCGGCTGCGGCTGGCCGAGTCGGGTGCCGCCCCGACGGCGGGCTCGGTCGCGGCCGTGCTGCGGGCCACCCGGCCACCGCTCGGCGGGGGCGACGTCCTGGACACCGTGCGCTCGCTGCGCGCCGAACTGGTGGGTGCGGGCCCGCTGGACCGGCTGCTGGCGGCGCCCGACGTCACGGACGTCCTGGTGAACGGTCCGGAGGAGGTGTGGGTCGACCGTGGCGGCGGCCTGCACCGGGCGACGGGCGTTCGCTTCGCCGATGCCGAGGCGGTGCGGCGGCTGGCCCACCGGCTGGCCACGGCGGCCGGGCGGCGGCTGGACGACGCCCGGCCCTGGGTGGACGCCCGACTGCCGGACGGTACCCGGTTGCACGCCGTGCTGCCGCCGATCGCGGCCGGCTGCACGCACATCTCGCTGCGGGTCTGTCGGCCCCGGCCGTTCACGCTCGACGAGCTGGTGACCGGCCGGGCGCTGCCACCGGAGGGCGCCGAGCTGCTGGACGCCATCGTGCGGGCCCGGCTGTCGCTGCTCGTGTCGGGTGGCACGGGTACGGGCAAGACCACCCTCCTCGCGGCCCTGCTCGGGCTGGTCGGTCCGGGCGAGCGGATCGTCGTCGCCGAGGACTCCGCCGAACTCCGGCCGGCCCATCCCCACGTCGTCCGCCTGCAGAGCAGACCGCCCAACCAGGAGGGGCTGGGCGAGCTCACCCTGCGGGACCTCGTTCGGCAGGCGCTGCGGATGCGCCCGGACCGGCTGGTCATCGGGGAGGTGCGCGGGGCCGAGGTCTCCGACCTGCTGGCCGCGTTGAACACCGGGCACGAGGGCGGGTGCGGCACCGTTCACGCCAACACGGCGGCGGACGTGCCGGTCCGGTTGGAGGCGCTGGGCTCGCTGGCGGGGCTCGACCGGCCCGCCCTGCACAGCCAACTCCGGGCCGCGCTGGACGTGGTGGTCCACCTCGTCCGGGAGCCGGGCACGGGGCGGCGCCGGGTGGCGGAGATCCACACGCTGGCGGGGGACCGGGACGGGCTGGCGGTGACGACACCGGCGGTGGGGTTCCCGGCGCGCGGCGGCATGACCCCCGGGGTCGGCTGGGAGCGGCTGGTCGGGCTGTTGGCGGCGCGCGGGGTGGCGTTCACGGCGGGGTCGCCGTGACGGTGGCGGCTGTGGGGCTCGCGGCGGTCGTGGGGCTCGCCAGCCCGGGGGTTCGCGTGGTGGAGCTCGCCTTCGTCCTGCTGCTGGGCGGGTGTGCGACGGGCGCCGTGGCCCTGCTCGGAGCCTGGGGCAGGAGAGATCGATGAGGCTGGGAGGAAGGTGGCGTGATGGATGGTCAGACGAGGCTCAGCTGGGCGATGGTGCTGTGCGCGCTGGCCCTGGCGGGCTGGCGCGCGGTACAGGAACAGGCACCCGGTGGGCGGCGGTCCAGGCTGGTGCCGGTCGGTGGCGGGCCTCCTGCGGGCCTTCGGTGGCCCTGGCGGTCGGATCCGCCAGGCCTGCCGGATCGGCCGGGCTCGCACGGCTTGCCGGGTCTGTCGGCGGTACGGCGTGGGCGGGGCTCCTTCCGGCCCCGGCTGCCGGACTGGCTGATGCCCGAACTGCTGCTGCTCCCCGCGGGGTTGGCCGTCGGGTGGGCGACCGCCTCGCCGGTGCCGGTCCTCGTCGGCGCCCTGGCCGTACTGCCGCTGCGGAGCTGGCGGCAGCGGCGGTGGCTGGCGGCCCGGTCCCGGCAGCGGGCGGCGGCCGTGATCGAGCTCTGCGCCGCGCTGGCCGGGGAGTTGCGGGGCGGGGCGACGCCCGAGCAGGCACTGCACCTGGTCACGGCGCGCCTCGCCGCCGACCGGGACGGGCTGCGCCGGCTCGGCGAGGAGCCGGTCGCCCGGCTCGCGGCGGGCCGGTACGGCGGGGACGTGCCCGCGGCGTTCCAACTACTCGCCGAACTGCCGGGCGGGAGTGGGGCGGTGGCGATCGCGGCCTGCTGGCGGGTGGCCTCCGACGGTGGGTCGGGGCTGGCCGTCGCGCTGGACCGGGTCGCGGAGGCGCTGCGCGCCGAGCGGGCGCTGGCGGAGGAGATCGCCGGGGAGCTGGCGGGGCCGCGGGCGACGGTCGCGGTGCTGGCCGCCCTGCCGGTCGCCGGGCTGCTGCTGGGCTCGGCGCTCGGGGCCAGGCCGGTGGACGTCCTGCTGCACACACCGGCCGGGTTGGGCTGCCTGGTGGCCGGGGCGGTCCTGGAGGGTGCGGGCGTGCTCTGGACGACCCGGATCGTCCGGACGGCGGCCCGGGGTGGTCTGGCGGCCGAGCCGAGGCCTGCCGGGCACGAGCGGTGCGGGCTCTCCCGGGTGCGGGGGCTCCGGGAGGGGGTGGTGTCGGGGTGATGAGGGCCGTCGGGTGGGTGGCCGCCGGAGCTGTACTGCCGTCGGCGCTGTTGCTGTGGCTGGCGAGGGCGGTGGTGGTGGTGCGAGGGCGGGTGCTGCGGCGCAGGCGGGTGCGGGCCTGCTTCCGGGAGTGGGTGGGCGCGCCGGAGCGGACGGGCGGCCCGGTGCCCGTCGGGCCGGCGGCGCGGGCGGGGCCGTTCGCGCGGGGCGGTGGCGAACGCCTTCGGCGGGCCGGCCCGGCGGCCGGTGCCGGGATCGGGGTGGCGTTGCTGCTCGGCGGCGTCGCCGGGGTGGTCATCGGAGTGTTGCTGGCGGCCGGCCTCTACCACCGCGGGGTCCGCGCGCGGACCCCGACGGACCGGCGGGCGGCTCAGGACGAGGAGCTGCTGACCCGACAACTCCCACTGAGCGCCGAGCTGCTGGCGGCCTGCCTCGGCTCCGCGGACTCGCCCTCCGGGGCGGTCTCGGCGGTCGGCCGGAGTGTCGGTGCGCCGATGGGGCCCCGGCTGGTGGCGATCGGCGCCGAACTGGCGCTGGGCGCACCGCCGGAGCTGTGCTGGGGCCGGCTGGAGGAGCGGCACCCGTCGCTGGCACCACTGGCCCGCTGCCTGGTCCGGACGAGCCTCGGCGGGGCCCCGGCGGCCGGGACGCTGGTCGCGCTCGCCCGGGAGCAGCGGACGGCGGCCGCCCGGGCTGCCCACGCCCGGGTCCGCCGGGCGGGGGTGCTGGCCACCGCGCCGCTGGGCCTCTGCTTCCTCCCGGCCTTCGTCCTCATCGGGGTGGTCCCGGTCGTCATCGGGCTCACCGCCCGGTTCGCACAGGCGATGTGACGAGACGAAGCGTCGCAGGCGTGGGCCCGAGTACCTGGAATTCCTTGCAGGAGACATCGTCAGAGACGGATTCGTCACAGACGGGTTCGTCGGAGACAGGAGAGACACATGGCAGTAGTGATCGCAGCCCGACAGAGCACCGGACACCCGCTTCGGGAGTGGCCCAGGATGTGGCGGCGCAGGAGCCGCTGGGCGGCCCGTCGGGCTCGTGGGCTGGCCCGGGCCAGGAGCAGGTCGGACAGCGGGATGACCACGGCCGAGTACGCCGTCGGGACGCTGGGCGCCTGCGCCCTCGCCGCCGGGCTGTACAAGGTGGTGACCAGTGCGACCGTCATGGGGGCGCTGACCGACGTCCTGGAAAGGGCGCTCCATGCGACCTAGCCGGGCGGCGGGGCGTGGCGGGTGCGCGCCGTCCCTGCGGCCGGGGCGGCGCGGGGATGGGGGCTTCGTCACGGCGGAGACCGCGGTGGCCTTGCCGGCGCTCGTCCTGCTGGCGGCGATGCTGGTCTGGGGCGTGCTCGCGGCGGCCGCGCAGCTGCGCTGCGTGGATGCGGCCCGGGTGGGTGCCAGGGCGGCCGCGCGGGGGGAGGCGGACGCCGCCGGTCTGGCCCGCGCGGCCGCTCCGCCGGGGGCCGAGGTGCGGGTGGCGATGGCGGCCGACACGGTGCGGGTCGAGGTGGACGCGCCGTGCGCGGCACCGGGCCGGCTCGGCGGTCTGCTCGCGGTGCGGCTGGGCGCGGCGGCGGTGGCGGCGCGGGAGGACACCCTGCCGGGAGTCCCCGGAGCCGGGGGAGTCGCGGGAGGAGGTGGTGGTGCGTGGCCGTCCTGACCGTCCGCGCCGTCCCGACGGTCCGGGCCGTCCGGGCCCTCCGGGCCGGCTCGGCGTGCGCGGCTCGCCGGTTGGCGCGGGCGCGGAGCGACCGGGTGGCCGCGACGGGCGGGCGTGGTCCGGACGCCGGCTCGGCGACGGTCTGGCTGCTGTCCTTGGCGTTGCTGGGCACCGGCACCTTCGCCGCGACGATCTCGGTCGGCGCGGTGCTGGGCGCCCGGCACCGGGCCGAGTCGGCCGCCGATCTGGCCGCCCTCGCGGCGGCGGACCGGCTGCTGTTGGACCCGGACGGCGGGTGCGGCCGGGCCGCCGGGATCGCCGCCGCGCAGGGGGCCGCTCTGGTGTCCTGCGCGGTGGACCGGCCGGCGGACGCGGTGGAGGTGGTGGCCGAGGTGGCGGCCGGTGGGTTGCCGGTGCGCCTGCCGGTCGGCCCGGCGCGCGCCCGGGCCAGGGCCGGGCCGGTCCGGGCCCCGGTCACCGCGGCCGAGGACGGCCTCGGGGCAACCGCTGATGCCCCGGGCCCGCCCGGCCCGCCCGGCCCGTCCGGTACTGCGGGGATGGGCTCATGAGTCGGCCGCTGGTGGCCCGTCCGGGGCCGCTGCGGAGCTCGCGTCCGGGGCGTCCGCCGCCTCGGGGGCGCCGGCCAGTAGGACGTCCAGGAGCCGGACGGCGGCGGCCTTGTCCAAGGGGTCGTTCCCGTTGCCGCACTTGGGCGACTGGACGCAGGACGGGCAGCCGCGGTCGCACTCGCAGGAGGCGATCGCCTCGCGGGTGGCGGTCAGCCACCGGACGGCCCGCTGGAAGCCGCGTTCGGCGAAGCCGGCCCCGCCCGGGTGGCCGTCGTAGACGAACACGGTGGGCAGTTCGGTGTCGGGGTGCAGCGGGACGGAGACGCCGCCGATGTCCCAGCGGTCGCAGGTCGCGAACAGCGGCAGCAGCCCGATCGAGGCGTGCTCGGCGGCGTGGGCGGCGCCGGGCAGCTGGTCGAGCGGGATGTCGGCGTCGAGCAGCTGGTCCTCGGTGACGGACCACCAGACCGCGCGGGTGCGCAGGGTGCGGGGCGGCAGGTCGAGCTTGGTCTCGCCCATGATTTCCCCGGTGGAGATCCGCTTCCGGAGGTAGCCGACCACCTGGTTGACCACCTCCACCGAGCCGAAGCTGAGGCGGCCCTCGCCCCAGTGGACGGTGGTGTCGGTGCCGAGCACGGAGATGGAGGTGATGTCGCGGGCGGACGTGGTGTACGGCGGGTCGGCGGGTTCGACCAGGGCGACCGAGTCCTCCAGGTCGAGCTCGCGGACCAGGAAGGTGCGCCCCTGGTGGAGGTGGACAGCCCCGGTGTGCACGGTGGTGTGGGCGGCCGCGGCGTCCACCGTGCCGAGCAGCCGACCGGTGTCGGCCTCGACGATCTGCACCGGGGTGCCGCCGCTGCCGCGCAGGTCGACGGCGTCGGCCGCGCGTTCCCGGCGGGTCCAGTACCAGGAGCCGTCACCGCGCCGGCGCAGCAGGCCGCGCCGTTCCAGGACCGGCAGCAGCGGTTCGGTGGAGGGCCCGAACAGCTCCAGGTCGGCGTCGGTGAGCGGGAGTTCGGCGGCGGCCGCGCACAGGTGCGGGGCGAGGACGTGCGGGTTGTCGGGGTCGAGCACGGTGGCCTCGACGGGTGCCGCGAACAGCGCCTCCGGGTGGTGCACCAGGTAGGTGTCCAGCGGGTCGTCCCGGGCGATCAGGACGGCCAGCGCGCCCTGGGCCTCGCGGCCGGCCCGGCCCGCCTGCTGCCAGAGCGAGGCCCGGGTGCCCGGGTAACCGGCCATCAGGACGGCGTCCAGGCCGGAGATGTCGACGCCGAGTTCGAGAGCGGAGGTGGAGGCGAGTCCGAGTAGCCGGCCGGTGTGCAGGTCGCGTTCCAGGGCCCGGCGTTCGTCGGCGAGGTAGCCGCCGCGGTAGGCGGCCACCCGGTCGGCGAGCGGTCGGCCGAGCTGGTCCTGGGTCTGCAGGGCGACGAGTTCGGCGGCGCGGCGGGAGCGGACGAAGACGACCGTGCGGGTCTGCTGTTCGACCAGGTCGGTCAGCAGGTGGGCGGCCTCGGCGGTGGCCGTGCGGCGCACGGGTGCGCCGTGCTCGCCCACGTTCTCGGTCAGTGGCGGCTCCCACAGGCCGAAGACCATCGGCCCGCGCGGCGAGGCGTCCTCGGTGACGGCCAGGGCCGGCAGGCCGGTGAGGCGCTGGGCGGTGGCGGCCGGGTCGGCGGTCGTGGCGGAGGCGAGCAGGAAGGTGGGGGACGAACCGTACCGGGCACAGATGCGGCGCAGCCGACGCAGCACCTGGGCGACGTGCGAGCCGAACACGCCCCGGTAGCTGTGGCACTCGTCGACGACCACGTAGCGCAGGGCCTTGAGGAAGGAGGACCAACGGGCATGGGCGGGCAGGATGCCGCGATGGAGCATGTCCGGGTTGGTGAGCACGTACGAGGCGTACTGGCGGACCCACTCGCGCTCCTCGGGCGGGGTGTCGCCGTCGTAGAGCGCGGCCCGGACCCGGGGCGGGGCGAGTTCGGCGGCCCGGCGGCGCTGGTCGGCGGCGAGTGCCTTGGTCGGGGCCAGGTAGAGCGCGGTGGCGCCACGCCCGTTGCGGGCCTCGGTGCCCTCCAGCAGGTCGCTGAGGACCGGCGCCAGGTAGCCGAGCGACTTGCCCGAGGCGGTGCCTGTGGCGATCACCACAGTCTGTCCGTTTTTGGCCAGGTTCATGGCTTCCGCCTGGTGTGCCCAGGGCTGTTCCACTCCGACCGCGAGCGCGGCGGCCACGATCTCGGGTCGGATCGAGTCGGGCCACGGCGAATAACGGGCAGGTCGGGCGGGAAGGTGCTCCGTATGGGTGAGCCGGTCGGACCGCCCCCTGGTGGTGGACAGGGTCGTGAGCAGTGCCTCGGGCAGGCTGTGTCGGGGCGGCATGAGGACCCAGTGTGTCACCGGCGTGACGGAGAATCGTCGTAAGCCATCGTGCGGGCATGGTCGCAGGTGGTTGAATGTGGCCGTGACGGCCGTATGGCCGTGGGTCGCAGCGCCGAGGCTTGCCACGCGTTGGCTGGGGCGCGCCCGGGGCTCGCGACCATGCGGTGGCGGCCGTCCGGCCGAGGATCGCACATGACGTAGCAAGGCAAGGTGCTGGAGGTTCCGTGGACCTGTCCCTGTCGACCCGTTCAGTCGGCGATCGTACGGTCGTCGAGGTTGGCGGCGAGATCGATGTGTACACCGCCCCGAAGCTGCGGGAGCAGCTGGTCGAGCTCGTCAACGAGGGCAAGTACCACCTCGTCGTCGACATGGAAGGCGTCGACTTCCTCGACTCGACCGGCCTGGGTGTGCTGGTGGGCGGGCTGAAGCGGGTGCGCGCCCATGAGGGCTCGCTGCGCCTCGTCTGCAACCAGGAGCGCATCCTGAAGATCTTCCGCATTACCGGCCTGACCAAGGTCTTCCCGATCCACACCTCGGTGGACGACGCGGTCAGCGCGACCGACTGACGCGGCCGGGCCGGTCCGTGTGGCCGGCCCGCCCGATTCACGCGTCCGGGGTGCCGGGGCTCGCGGGCCCCGGTGCTTCCCGGCCGCCCCAGGGCCGGTTCAGCCGGCCCGCAGGGGCCGCACCTCCGGCCCCGGTCGGAGCACCCCGAGGGGGAGAGATGGCAACCGTCGAACTTCGATTCAGTGCGCTTCCCGAGCACGTGCGGACGGCCCGGCTGGTCGCCGCGGCTGTCGCCAGACGGGCCGGCGTCGACGAGTCGGTGCTCGACGAGGTACGGCTCGCGGTCGGCGAGGCGTGCTCCCGAGCGGTCGGTCTGCACCAGCGCGGTGGCATCGGCGGCACGGTCCGGGTCGCGCTCACCGATCAGGAGAAGCGTTTCCTCATCGAGGTCGAGGACGAGGCCGGCCCCGTCGCCGTCCCGGCCTCCGGTGCGTCCGAGGGCGCCGACCCGGAGGAGGACACCCTGGGCCTCGCCGTGATCACCGGTCTGGTCGAGGACCTGGAGGTCACCAACGGCGCGGGCGGCGGGCTGATCCGGATGAGCTGGCCGGTCTCGGTCGCCTCTGTGGCGGTCTGAGGGCCCTCCCGGCGGATCGGCCCGAGTTCGATCCCGTTCACCAGTCGCTGTCCCGGTCCCCGTCCCAGTCCCTGGGAACGCGTTGACAAATTGTTGAGCCCGGCGGTTCCCTGCTTCCGGCACGACCGGGTCCGATCACCGATCGGACCAGTCGCGGAAGAGGACGTACATGCGGATTCGCATTCTGTGGCCCGCCGGGCAGGCCACCGCCACGCTGGCGGCCACACCCACCGCCGAGGCGCTCTGGGCCGAGCTGCCGATCAGTTCGTCGGCGAGCACCTGGGGCGAGGAGGTCTACTTCGGCACGCCGGTCAGCGTTCCGCGCGAGGACGACGCCCGGCAGGTCGTCGAGCCGGGCACGGTCGCGTTCTGGACGGACGGCGACAGCCTCGCGCTGCCGTACGGGCCGACGCCGATCTCCCGCGGTGACGAGTGCCGACTGGCCAGCCCCTGCAACATCCTCGGCGCGCTGGACGGCGACGCCCAGGTGCTGCGGACGGTCCGGTCCGGTGACCCGATCCGCGTCGAGCGGGCCTGAGCGGCGCCGGGGAGCGTTCGGCGGCCGCGCCGTCGGGTGCGTTCGGTGTGCTCGGTGTGCTCAGCGCGTTCGAGGGCGGGAACCGGGAACCGGGGAGCGGGCGGTGGCCGTGTAGGTTCAACGACCGAAGACGACCGAAACCGAAAGGCCTCTCCCGGTGAACAAGCGACTGCTGGCCGTACCCGCTCTCGGCGCGCTGCTCGCGTTCGGCGCTGTCGGCTGCGGCGACGACAACAGCAAGCAGCTGGAGTCCTGGGCGTCGAACGTCTGCGGCGCGGCCAAGGACCCGATCGCCCAGGCGCAGGCCGCGCTCGCCGACACCGGCCAGGTGAAGACCGGCGAGGCCCCGGTCGACCTGCAGAAGCGGCTCTCGGCGGACATCGGACGCCTCGCCAAGACCAACCAGGACATAGCGGCGGCCATCGACGCGGCCGGTGCCCCCAAGGTGGAGGACGGCGCGAACCTGCAGAAGGACACCATCGCCGAGCTGAAGAAGGCGGCCGACGGCTACCAGGACGTCCAGAAGAAGCTGGACGCGGTGAACACCACGGACCGGTCGAAGTTCGCGGACGGGCTGCGTAGCGTCTCCGACCAGATCCAGCAGCTGGCCTCGCTGTCCACCCAGGCGCAGGGCAAGCTGCAGCGCGGCGAACTCGGCGCCGCCATGGCCAAGCAGGAGGGGTGCAAGCCGAGCTCGGCCGCCCCCACCGACGGTGCCGGCACCCCGGCCACCGGCACCCCGGGCGCCGGGGCGACCGGCGCACCCAGCGGTACGCCCACGCCGGGAGCGACGGACGCCACCAGCCCGGCGGCCACCCCCGGAGCGAACGCCACCACGACGGCCCCGCCGACCACCCCGACCACCCCGGCCACCCCGCCCACTCCCGCGCCCAGCGCGAGCTGAGCCCGGGAGCCGCTCGAACGCCCCATTGCGCCCCATCGCGCCCTACGGTCCGCACGGCGGGCCCGGCGCGGTGGGGCGCATGCATGTCCGGGCGGTGGCGGGGGTGCGGTCGGAGGGAGGGGTGTCTCCCGGCGGGCGGGCAGCGGGCTGCCGGTAGGTAGCCGGGCGGGGGCGGTGGGGGCTGCCGCCGGGCGGGTGCGGGGGCTGGGGGGTGTGGGCCGGGGGACAATGGCGGGGTGATCAGTAGCCCCGTTCTCGACCCGACCCGCCTCGCCAAGCTGCGCGAGGCGCTGCTCGCCGCCTCGTTCACCGCCGACGGCTGCCTCGACCTGCTCGGGCCCACCGGCTACGCGGCGCTGGCCCGTAGCGAGGCGGTGCCGGCGCTGCGCGCGACCAGGGGCGGCAGTCCGCTGGAGACGCTGGTCCGGCTGTTCCTGCTCCAGCAGTCGGTGCCGTACCAGGCGGCCGCCGCCGCGCTGCCGGTCGAGGACTGCCTGGCCGACGGCTGGTTGCGCCCGGACGGCGATCTGGTGCGTGCCACGGTGGACGTCCGGCCGTACGCCAACGAGGTGGCCGGGATGCCCAGTTCGGATGCCTGGGTGGTGTCCGACCTGGGCTGCGCGGTCGGCGGCGCGGGCGGCATCGGCTCCGGCGAGACCGCGCACGGGGTGGCCCGCAAGGACCTGGTGCTCGGTGTCGGCGGCGCCTCCACCACGCTGGCCAACATCACCGTGCGCCGCCCCGTCCGGGCCGCGCTGGACCTCGGCTCGGGCTCCGGCGTACAGGCGCTGCACGCGGCCCGGCACGCCCAGCAGGTCACCGCCACCGACCTCAATCCGCGCGCCCTGCGGTTCACCGAACTGACCCTGGCGCTGTCCGGGTTCGACAACACCGAGGCCCGCACCGGCAGCCTTTTCGAGCCGGTCGGGCAGCGCCGGTTCGACCTGATCGTCTCCAACCCGCCCTTCGTCATCTCGCCGGCCGGCCGGTTCACCTACCGTGACGGCGGGATGGCCGGCGACGACCTCTGCCGCAGCCTGGTCCGGTCGGCGGCCGACCACCTGGAGCCGGGTGGTTACTGCCAGTTGCTGGCCAACTGGCAGCACGTCAAGGGCGAGGACTGGCACGAGCGGCTGGCCGGTTGGGTGGCGGGCACCGGCCTGGACGCCTGGATCGTCCAGCGCGAGGTCCAGGACGTCGCCCAGTACGCCGAGTTGTGGCTGCGCGACGGCGGCGACCACCGTGGCCCGGGCGGCGACTACCAGGCCCGGTACGGCGAGTGGCTGGACGCCTTCGAGGCGGGCCGGGTCGAGGGCATCGGGATGGGCTGGATCACCCTGCGGGCGGGCGGCGCCGAGCGTCCGACCGTCCGGGTGGAGGAGTGGCCGCACCCCGTGGAGCAGCCGCTCGGCCCGCACATCGAGGAGTGGTTCGACCGGCAGGACTTCCTGCGCTCGCACGACGACGCGGGCCTGCTCGCGGCCCGGTACGTGCTGGCCGACGAGGTGGTGCAGGAGCAGGTCGGCGCGCCGGGCGCGGAGGATCCGGAGCACGTGATCCTGCGTCACAACCGCGGCATGCGGCGGGCCACCAAGGTGGACACGGTGGGTGCCGGGTTCGTCGGGGTGTGTGACGGGTCGCTGTCGGCGGGGGAGATCGTGGACGCCATCGCGCACCTGCTCGGCGAGGACCGGGTGGTGCTGCGGGACCGGGTGCCGGAGTCGCTGCGACTGCTGACCGAGCAGGGGTTCATCCGCCCGGTCGGCTGATCGCCGGGCACCTCCCGAGCGTCCTGGGCGTTCCGGCCGCGTTCCGGCCGCGTCCCGGGGCGTTCCGGCCGCGCCCAGGGGTGCGCCGGGTACGCCCGGGCGCGCGCCGGATTTCCGCCGCGCGCCCGGCGCGGTGCCCGGTTCACCTTCCCGTACCCCCTGGTTCGTCCGGTGGTCGCCGCCCGGCCGTCCCCCGTTGGCCCCTGGCTGTGAAGCTCTGTCCACAGGCTGTGGACAGAGCTGGGGAGCCGGGGGCCAGGGGTGGACACGACGACGGCGACGGTGGGCGGGGCCGTGCTCGCCCTCTTCGGTGGCGTACTGCTGCTCTGGTGCGCCGCCGAAGTGCGCCTTCGCCACCGGGTGCGCCGCCGGGGGGTGCCGGCCGTCGCCACCGTCGTCGCCGAGGACGACGCGCACGGTCAGCTCGACAGCGCGCCGCTGCTCTCCTTCTCCGCGTTGCCCGCCGTGGACGGTCCCGGCACCGGTCGGATCGCCGAGCTGGTGGTCACCCGTCCGCGCGGTCACACCCCGCTGCGCCGTCCGGACCGCTTCACGCCCGGCACGTCGGTGCACATCTGCTACGACCCGCGGCGCCCGAGTCGGGCCGTGTTCGCGGCGGGGGAGGTGGGTCGCGGCGCGGTCGCCGACCTGCTGTGGAGCGTCCTGGGGATGGGCTGCCTGGCGGCCGGTGCCGGACTGCTCGCCGCTGTCGGCGGCTGACGCCCGGCCGCGGCCGCCGCGGACGTCGATTTTCCGTTGACAGATTTTGAAATCCGTCATTCCATCCTCCGGAACCCGCCGAAGCCCCCCTCCACGGGGCGCGAACCTCCGTCATCGGGTTACCGTTCGAGTGGCGTCGGTGAGCCCGGCAAGCGAAAAAGCGGGATCAGTCCGTTTGACAAGGGTGGCCGGGGTACGGTCACACTCCGCTGGTGGGGTCGTCGTGCAGCGGCAACCCCGGGACGGTGGAGGGGTCGGGCGGAGCGCAGCCCGTGCTGCCAGCGCCGACCAGCCCACATAACGACCGGGAGAGAAGAGCGAAGGTGTCCCCGAGCAGCGAGACCGCGCACGGACAGCGACTCGTCATTGTCGAGTCGCCGGCCAAGGCGAAGACGATCAAGGGCTACCTGGGCCCCGGCTACATCGTCGAGGCGAGCGTCGGGCACATCCGCGACCTGCCCAGCACCGCGGCCGAGGTGCCGGACAAGTACACCGGTGAGGTGCGCCGCCTCGGAGTGGACGTCGACCATGACTTCGCGCCCATCTACGTGGTCAACGCGGACAAGAAGTCCCAGGTCAGCAAGTTGAAGTCGCTGCTCGCGGAGTCCGACGAGCTCTTCCTCGCCACCGATGAGGACCGCGAGGGCGAGGCCATCGCGTGGCACCTCCAGCAGGTGCTGAAGCCCAAGGTGCCGGTGCACCGGATGGTGTTCCACGAGATCACCAAGTCGGCGATCCAGGAGGCGGTCGCCAACCCGCGCGAGCTCAACCAGCGCCTGGTCGACGCCCAGGAGACCCGCCGCATCCTCGACCGCCTGTACGGCTTCGAGGTCTCGCCGGTGCTGTGGAAGAAGGTCATGCCGAAGCTCTCGGCCGGCCGCGTGCAGTCCGTCGCGACCCGCCTGGTGGTCGAGCGCGAGCGCGAGCGGATGGCCTTCCGCTCCGCCTCCTACTGGGACCTGGTCGGCACCTTCGGCACCGGACGCACCCCGGCCGACTCGGCCAACCCGGAGACCTTCGGCGCCCGGCTCTCCTCGGTCGACGGCAAGCGGATCGCCAGCGGCCGCGACTTCGGCTCGGACGGCCGGCTGAAGGCCGGCAGCGCCAACACCCTGCACCTGGACGAGCAGGCGGCCCGTCAGCTGGTCGCCGCCCTGGAGCAGACCGCGTTCGGCGTCCGCGGCGTCGAGTCCAAGCCCTACCGCCGCTCGCCCTACGCGCCGTTCCGCACCACCACGCTCCAGCAGGAGGCCAGTCGCAAGCTGGGCTTCGGCGCCAAGCGGACCATGCAGGTGGCCCAGAAGCTGTACGAGAACGGCTTCATCACCTATATGCGCACCGACTCCACCACGCTGTCGGACACCGCGGTCTCCGCCGCCCGCGCGCAGGTCACCCAGCTGTACGGCGCGGACTACCTGCCGGACGCCCCGCGCACCTACGCCAGCAAGGTGAAGAACGCGCAGGAGGCGCACGAGGCCGTCCGCCCGTCCGGCGACCGCTTCCGCACCCCCGCCGAGACCGGCCTGACCGGTGACGACTTCAGGCTGTACGAGCTGATCTGGATGCGCACCGTGGCCTCCCAGATGAAGGACGCGGTCGGCCAGTCGGTGACCGTCAAGGTCGGCGGCACCTCCGCCGACGGCCGGGACGTCGAGTTCTCCGCCTCCGGCAAGATCATCACCTTCCACGGCTTCCTCAAGGCCTACGTCGAGGGCGCCGACGACCCCAACGCCGAGCTCGACGACCGCGAGCGCCGGCTGCCGCAGGTCGCCGAGGGCGACCCGCTGGCCGCCGAGCAGCTCACCCCCGAGGGCCACGCCACCAAGCCGCCGGCGCGCTACACCGAGGCCTCGCTGGTCAAGGAGCTGGAGGACCGGGAGATCGGCCGCCCCTCCACCTACGCCTCGATCATCGACACGATCATCCAGCGCCGGTACGTGTTCAAGAAGGGCACGGCGCTCGTCCCGTCGTTCCTCTCCTTCGCCGTGGTCAACCTGCTGGAGAAGCACTTCGGCCGACTGGTCGACTACGACTTCACCGCCAAGATGGAGGACGACCTCGACCGGATCGCGGCCGGTGAGGCGCAGTCCGTGCCGTGGCTGAAGCGCTTCTACTTCGGCGAGGGCGAGGGCCACGCCGCGGGCGGCGCCGCCGAGGCCGGCAACGGCGACGGCGACCACCTGGGCGGCCTGAAGGAGCTCGTCACCGACCTCGGTGCGATCGACGCCCGGGAGATCAGCTCGTTCCGGATCAGCGACGACCTCACCCTGCGGGTCGGCCGCTACGGCCCGTACGTCGAGCGCGCCTCCGTCGTCGAGGGCGAGCCCGGCCAGCGCGCCGACATCCCGGACGACCTGCCGCCGGACGAGCTCACCGTCGAGCTCGCCGAGGAGCTGCTGGCCAAGCCCAGCGGCGACTTCGAGCTCGGGCCGGACCCGGTCAGCGGCAACATGCTGGTCGCCAAGGACGGCCGCTACGGCCCGTACGTGACCGAGATCCTGCCCGAGGGCACGCCCAAGACCGGCAAGAACGCGGTCAAGCCGCGCACCGCCTCCCTCTTCAAGACGATGTCGCTGGACACCGTCACCCTGGAGGACGCGCTGCGGCTGCTCTCGCTGCCGCGGGTGGTCGGCACCGACGCCGAGGGCGCGGAGATCACCGCGCAGAACGGCCGCTACGGCCCGTACCTCAAGCGCGGCACCGACTCCCGCTCGCTCACCAGCGAGGACCAGCTCTTCACGATCACCCTCGACGAGGCGCTGGCGATCTACGCCCAGCCCAAGCAGCGAGGCCGGGCCGCCGCCGCCCCGCCGCTCAAGGAGCTGGGCGTCGACCCGGTCAGCGAGCGCCCGGTGGTGGTCAAGGACGGCCGCTTCGGCCCGTACGTGACCGACGGCGAGACCAACGCCACGCTGCGCAAGGACGACGAGGTCGAGACCATCACGCCGGAGCGCGGCTACGAGCTGCTCGCCGAGAAGCGGGCGCGCGGGCCGGTGAAGAAGACGGCGAAGAAGGCCCCGGCGAAGAAGGCGGCGGCCAAGAAGGCCACCGCGACCAAGACCGCCGCCACCAAGACGGCGGCCAAGAAGACGGCGGCGAAGAAGACCACGACCGCCAAGACCACGGCCGCCAAGACCGCGGCGAAGAAGACGGCGGCCAAGAAGACCGCCGCCGGCGACGAGGGCTGATCCCGCGTCGGTGCCGCCGGGCCCGCGCCCCCTCCCGGAGGGGGCGCGGGCCCGGCGTCCGTCCGGGGCCGGGCCGAGCGGTGTCCGCGGCCGGGCCGGGGAGGGCCGACGGCCGGTCGGGTGACGTCCGCAGTCGGCCCGGGGGGCGTTCGCAGGCGGTCCGCGTGCCGCCGAAGTGTGTGCGCGGAACGTCACAACCCGGTGATGAGCGGGATCCGGAACCCCGTTCGTCTCTTTCCGGTCAAGCCCCGACCGCTACGCTGACCGTATGACGAGCGAGGAGCAGCCCACCCCCAGCGCCGCCCCGGCCGCCAGAGCCGCGATGCCCGACCTGCCCGAGGTCGCGCCCGCCGGAACCCCGGCGGAGCGGGCCAGGGCACTGCTGCGGACGCGCCCCTACCGGCGGCTGTGGACCACCCAGCTGATCGGCGGCACCGCCGACCGGCTCGGCCTGCTGGTGCTGCTCGCCCTCACCGTGATCGCCGCCGCCCTCGGCCGGCAGTTCGGCGACCTGCCGCGCAGCCTCGCCTTCGCCGTCGCGGCCGTCCTCGCCGCCCGGGTGGCCGCCACCGCGCTGTTCGGCGCCGTGCTGCTCGGGCCGGTGCACCGGCTGGTCGCGGGCCGGCTCGACCGGCACTGGACGCTGTTCGGCGCCGACGCGCTGCGCGCCCTGCTGATCGGCATCGCGCCCTGGTGGATCGTCTGGCTGGGCTCCGGCCCGCGGCCCTCCGGCGCGGCCACCTACGTACTGCTCGCCACCGTCTTCGTCACCGGCGCGGCCGAACGGGTCTGGGAGATCGCCAAGGCCGCCGCCGTCCCCGGCCTGCTGCCGCCGGCCAATCCTTACGCCCCGGCCGCCGAGCAGCGCCCGGCCGCCGCCAACCTGGACACCGTCCGGAGCCTCGACCGCTTCACCGGCTGGGTCACCGTGCCGCTCGCGGCCGCCGGCCTGGTGGCCCTCACCCTGCTGAACAACATCGGCGCGGCGCTCGGCTCGGACTGGCTCCGGGCCCACCAGGTCACCTTCGCCGCGCTCGGCGCGGCCGGACTGTTCGCCGTCGCGGCCGTCCGCGGCTACCTCCAGCAACTGCCCGTCGGCCCGGTGACCGTCGCCCCGGTCTCCCCGTTGCAGGGCCTGCGCGCCCCCACCGATGCCACGCCCGGCCCCGCGCTGAGCAAGGGCCGCACCGGCAGCGCCCCCTACTTCACCTTCGCCGTGGCCGCCGGCTACGCCACCATGGCCGGCGTCGCCGCGCTCGGCCTGCTCACCGCCGTCGAACACCGGGCCGGGCCGATCGGCTACGGCCTGCTGGTGCTCGCCGCGGCCGGCACGCCCGCCGCCGGCGCCCGGCTCACCCGGGCCGTGCTGCCCTCGTTCTCCCGCCGCCGGCTGCTCGCGCTGGCGCTGCTCACCGAGGGCGTCGCGCTGATCCTCGCCGGGCTGGTGCTGGACTTCGTCCTGGTCCTGCTGCTCACCGTGCTGGCCGGCCTCACCGCCGGGATCGTCGTCTCCGCCGGGCGCACCCTGCTCGCCCAGGAGGTCGAGGAGGCCCGGCTGCCGAAGGTGGTCGAGCACCTGTACGCGGTGCTGCGGGTCGTGGTCGGCGTCGCGCTGGTCGGCGTCCCGCTGATCGCCGGCGCGTACGGGAACGTCGAGTACGGCACGGTCGAGCCCGGCTCGTTCACCTTCATCCACGGCGGTGCGGCGCTCGCGGTCGCCACCTCGGGGCTGCTCACGTTGGTGCTCGCGGCCGTCGTCCTGCTGCGCACCGACGACCGGCGCGGCACCGTGCCGTTCGGCCGGGACCTGGTCGACGCGGTGCGCGGCGGCGGCGGTCCCACGCCGTACCGGGGCACCGGGAAGGGCTTCTTCATCGCCCTGGAGGGCGGCGACGGCGCCGGCAAGTCCACCCAGGCGCAGGCGCTCGCCGAATGGATCCGGGGCAAGGGCCACGAGGTCGTGCTCACCCGCGAGCCCGGCGGCAGCCCGGTCGGGCAGCGGCTGCGCGGACTCGTCCTGGACGTCGGCAACACCGGCCTGTCGCACCGCGCCGAGGCGCTGATCTACGCCGCCGACCGGGCCGAGCACGTCGAGAACGTCATCCGGCCGGCCCTCGCCCGCGGCGCCGTCGTGATCACCGACCGGTACATGGACTCCTCCATCGCCTACCAGGGCGCCGGGCGCGACCTGGCCGCGACCGAGGTCGCCCGGATCTCGCGCTGGGCGACCGGCGGGCTGCTGCCCGACCTGACCGTCGTCCTGGACGTCGACCCGAGCCGGGCCCGGGAGCGCTTCACCGAGGCGCTCGACCGGCTGGAGTCCGAGCCCACCGAGTTCCACCAGCGGGTCCGGGCCGGCTTCCTCGCGCTCGCGGCCGCCGACCCGGCGCGCTACCTCGTCGTCGACGGCAGCCAGGCCCCCGGCGTCGTCACCACCGCCATCCGGCACCGGCTCGACCGCGAGCTGCCGCTCTCCGAGCAGGAGAAGGCCGCCCAGGCCGAGCAGGAGCGGCTCGCCCGGGAGGAGGCCGAGCGGCGCGCCGCCGAGGAGGCCCGGAAGAAGGCCGAGGCCGAGGCCGCCGAGCGCAAGCGGCAGGAACTGCTGGAGCAGCTGCGGGCCGAGCAGGCCGAGAAGGAGCGGCTGGCCAAGGAGGAGGCCGAGCGCGTCGCCGCCGAGGCCCGGCGCAAGGCCGAGGAGGAGGCCCGCCGCCGCGCGGCGGAGGAGGCCGAGCGGCGGGCCGAGGAAGAGGCCGCGCGGAAGGCCGCGGAGGAGGCCCGGCTCGCGGCCGAGGCCGCCGAGCGCAAGCGCCTCGCCGACGAGGCCGCCGCCCAGGCCGAGCTCCAGCGGCAGCGGGAGCTACAGCGTGAGGAGCAGCGCCGCCGGGCGGAGGAGGCGTTGCAGCGGGCCGAGGAGGCCCGGCTGGCGCAGGCCGCCGCGCTCGCTGCGGCCGCCGCGGCGGCGGAGTCGGCGGCGGACCGGGCGGAGCGCGGGAAGCCGGAGGCGGGGGATGCCGGTGCGGGCGGCGCTGGTCTGGCTGGTGCTGGCGATGCTGCTGGTGCTGCCGGACCGGCGGTTCCCGGGGAGACGGTGACCACGGAGCTGCGGGCGGTGCCGGAGGGTGCCGGCGGTGGCGCGGACGCTGACGCGGGTGCCGGCGCGGGCGCCGGTACGGACGAGACGACGCGTGAGCTGTCGCTGCGGGACCGGCAGGCCGCCGCCCGGGCGGCCGGGGCCGTCGACGCGACCGCGCAGCTGCCGGTGGTCCCTGCGGCTGCGGCGGACGAGACGGCCGTGCTGCCCAAGGTCCCGGCGGAGGCCGACCGGACGGCGGTGCTGCCGCGGGTCGAGTCCGGCCGTACCGAGCCCGGCCGTACTGAGCCTGGCCGTACTGAGCCTGGCCAGACCGAGGACCGGGTGCCCCCGGGGCTGTGGCGTGCGGAGCCGGCCGACAGCACCCGCGAGCTGCCGACGGTCGGTGGTGGTGAGGAGTCGGCGCCGGCCGTCGCCGAGCGGCCGCGGCCGGAGTGGGCGGAGGAGACGCCCATGGACGACCTGCCGAGCCTCACCGACACCCTGCTCGGCTCCCGCGACGAGTGGGCGCGCTGGGAGCACGGCGACCAGCGCGGCCGGGCGCCGCAGGCCCCGCGCGATGGCGGTCAGGACCCGCGCGGCGGGGGCGACGGCGGTACCGGGAACGACGGCGGCAAGGGCAAGGGCCGCCGCTGGGGGCGCCGGGGCTGACCCGGGCTGGCCGGGGCGGCCGGACTAGGGACGACGGACGACGGGCGGCGCCCGTCGGGGCGGTGGCCCCGGCGGCGCCGCCTTCGCCGTCCGGGGCGGGTGGCGTCGAGCCGGGGGCGTCGTCGGGTGGGCGGGCCTGGTCGGACCGGCCGTGGCTGTCGGACCGGGCACGTATGCTCGACGGCGGGGAAGAGGCGCCGGGAGCGCTGCCGTACAACGCTTGGGAGCAGCAGTGGCCGTCTGGGACGACCTGGTGGGCCAGGAGCGGGTGGTCGAGCAGCTGACCGCCGCCGCCCGGGCGGCCGGGGCGACGGTCGCGGCCGGCCGTGGGGCCGCCCCCGAGCCGGGCGGGAACGCCTCCCTGATGACGCACGCCTGGCTGTTCACCGGCCCGCCCGGAGCCGGGCAGGTCACCGCCGCGCGCGCCTTCGCCGCAGCCCTCCAGTGCACCAGCCCGGACCTCGCGCTCGGCGGCACGCCCGGCTGCGGGTTCTGCGACGGCTGCCACACCGTGCTGGCCGGCAGCCACGCCGACGTGAAGTACGTCCGGACCGACGGCCTCTCCATCGGCGTCGGCGACATGCGCGACCTCGTGCTGCGCGCCGCCAGCTACCCGACCGGCGGCCGCTGGTCGGTGATCCTGGTCGACGCCGCCCACCGGCTCACCGAGGCCGCCGCGAACGCCCTGCTCAAGGGGGTCGAGGAGCCCTCCCCGCGGACCGTCTGGCTGCTCTGCGCCCCCTCCGTCCAGGACGTCCTGCCGACCATCCGCTCGCGCTGCCGGCTGCTCGTGCTGCGCACGCCCGCCGCCGAGGCCGTCGCCGACATGCTGGTCCGCCGCGACGGCGTCGAGCCGGAGACGGCCCGGCTCGCCGCGCTCGCCGGTCAGGGTGACGTCGAGCGCTCGCGCCGGCTCGCCGTCGACGAGCAGGCCCGGGCCCGCCGGACCGAGGTGCTGCGGATCCCGCTGGAGGTCGCCGACATCGGTGGCTGCCTGGCCGCCGCCCAGCGCCTGGTCGACACCGCCAAGGCCGACGCCGAGGCGCTGGCCGAGACCCAGGACGCCAAGGAGACCGACGACCTGAAGGCCGCCTATGGCGCGGCCGAGGGCGGCAAGGCGCCGCGCGGCATGGCCGGGGCGGTCAAGGAGCTGGAGAAGCGGCAGAAGAGCCGCGCCACCCGGACCCGCCGGGAGACCCTCGGGGTCGCCCTGCTCGACCTGCTCGGCTTCTACCGGGACGTGCTCGCGCTCCAGCTCGGCTCCAGCGGCGCGCTCGCCAACGAGGACCAGCGGCAGGCGCTGAACCGGGTCGCCCAGGCCGGTCCGCCGGAGGGCACGCTGCGCCGGATCGAGGCGGTGCTCGCCTGCCGACAGGCGCTGGATCGCAACGTGGACCCGCTGCTCGCCGTCGAGGCGATGACGGTGGCGCTGCGCGCCGGCTGAGCCGCGCCTGCGGCTTCCGCGGCTCTCGCGGCTCGCGCGGCTTCCGTGGGGCGGGTGTACGCCTCCCGGCGCTGGCCCGCTGTCCCACCTTCGAGTGAACGGTCGGTACGCGCCGGGCACACCCGCGTGTGACCGTCGGTGCGTTGTGCACGCTGGGGGCCGACTGCGCCCCGGTGCCGGGGCCGTCGCCCCCGTACGGCGCCGGGTCCGGTCCGGCGCTGCTCCTCCCCCGAGGTGGTGCGTTCCATGGTCCGTTCGCTCCTCGTCATCCCCCTGCTGGCGGCCGCCCTGGGCGGGGTCTGGCTGGCGCGCGGCGCGCTCCAGCGCTGGCGCGACCTGCGGGCCGCCGAGACCTACGAACTCGCCGGTGACCGGTGGCCGATGCTGCTGCGGGCGGCCGGCGCGATGGTCTGCGGGGTGTGCGTGACCGCGCTGACCCTGCTCACCGCGCTCGGGGCCTTCGGCGGCCTCAGCCGGAACGACCGGACGGCGGAAGGGGCGGAGCCCGCCGTCGACGCCGCGGGGGCGGGCGCGGCGGCGCGGCAGCAGGCGGCGCCGCCCACCCCGGCGGAGTCGGTGCAGGTCCAGGCACAGACCGCGGCCCAGGGGGCTCCCCAGACTCAGGCTGCCGCAGCGATGCCTGCCGTGGTCAGCCGGTTCGACAGCGTCGGCCACCCCGGGGGCGGCGAGCTGCTGCAGTCCGCCGTGCTCGGCCCGGACGGGCATCCGCGCAACGTCCGGGTCTGGCTGCCGCCTCAGTACGCCAAGGAGCCGAACGCCCGCTTCCCGGTCGTGGTGATGCACGCGGCCGCGCCCCGCAAGACCGCCGACGCGGAGGTCCCGGACGTCTTCGAGGGCATCGGCTCCGCCCTGCAGACCGGCAAGTCCCGCCCGTTCGTCCTGGTCGCCCCCGAGGCGCCGAACGGCACCGCGCACCCCTGCGACCTGGTCGCCGCTGCACCGCAGGCCGTCTCCGACGACGCGACGCTGCGCACCACCATCGCGGCCACCTTCCGCACCCTCCCGCCCGGCCCGGCCTCCTGGGGCGTCCTCGGCGTCGAGGGCGGTGCGCCGTGCGCGGCCGCCGCCGGGCTGGCCCGCCCCGACCTGTACGGCGCGGCCGCCGCGGTCTCCGGCCGGTACGACGCCGCCGCGCTCACCCAGGCCGGGGCCGAGGCCCCGGCCGGTACCGTGCCCAGGCTGCTGCTCGCCGCCGCCAAGGGCGACGCCGCCGGGCTGGACGCCGCCCGCAAGCTCCAGGCGGCGCTGAAGGCCGGCCCCGGACCGGCGGCCAAGGCCGACGTGCGGATCTCGGACAACGTGCAGGACTACACGGCGGACCGGGAGCGGCTGCGGCTGGTCCGGCAGGCGGCACAGTACCTGGCCGAGGCGCTGGCCAAGGCGTCCTGACCGCTGCTGCCGTGGTCGTGAGCCGGCACTACGCTGCCCGGTACCCGGAGGACGGGTGCCGGGCAGCGGCCTTGTCCGGGCGGCGTGTGCTGTTCGGGCGGGCGGTGCTGTTCGGGCGGGCGGTGCGTTCGGGCGGGCGGTGCGTTCGGGCGGGCGGTGCGTTCGGTGCCGCCGTGTCCTTCGGTGTCGCTGCGTCGTTCGGTGCCGCTGTGTCGTTCGGGCGGCTGTTCCGGTGGGGCTGTTCCGGTGGGGCTGTGGGACCGTCGGGCGTGGGAGCAACGGAGCTGGGGCTGGAAGGGAGCCGGATGAGGGTCACCGGGCGGGTACTGGCCGCGGCGCTCGCCGTCGGACTGCTGGCGGGCGGGTGCAGCGCGGGGTCGGCCGGAACCGGATCGGCCGGGGCGGGGGGTGCGGCGTCGGCGGCCTCGTCGGACGCCTCGTCCTCGTCGTCCTCGTCGTCCGGCGGTGCTGCCGGTACTGCCGGTGCCGCCGCGTCCGGGGTGACGCCGCTGGAGCCGCTGCCCGCCGCCGTACCGGCCGGGCTGGCCCCGTACTACGGGCAGCGGCTGGACTGGCGGCCGTGCGACGGCGGGTTCGAGTGCACCACCTTCCGGGTGCCGCTGGACTACGACCGCCCCGGCGCCGGCGACCTCACCCTGGCGGCCACCCGCTTCGCTGCCACGCCCACCGCCTCCTCCTCCGCCTCCGCCGGCTCGGGCGGTTCCGGGCGGCTCGGTTCGCTGCTGCTGAACCCCGGCGGGCCCGGCGGCTCGGCGGTCGAGTATCTGCAAGCCGTAGCCCGGACGTACGACAGCGGCGTGCGCGCCCGGTACGACCTGGTCGGCCTCGACCCGCGCGGGGTCGGCCGCAGCAGCCCGGTGACCTGCCTGAGCGGCGAGCGGATGGACGCCTTCACCGCCGTCGACCTGACCCCCGACGACCAGCGGGAGATCGACGCGCTGGTCGCCGCCGACCAGGAATTCGCCGAAGGCTGCCGGCAGCACGCGGGGGCGGCACTCGGCCACCTCAGCACCGTCGAGGCGGCCCGCGACATGGACGTCCTGCGGGCCCTGCTCGGCGACGAGCGGCTCAACTACGTCGGCAAGTCCTACGGCACCTTCCTCGGCGCCACCTACGCCGGGCTGTTCCCCGGCCGGGTCGGGCGGCTGGTGCTGGACGGTGCGATGGACCCGTCGCTCGACTCCGTCGCCGGCAACCGCACCCAGGCGGGCGGCTTCGAGACCGCTTGGGCCGCCTTCGCCAAGGACTGCGCCAAGCGCGACGACTGCCCGTTCGGCCGGACGGAGCAGCAGGTCGGCGAGCAGCTCGGCGCCCTGCTCGCGGCGGTCCACACCGGCGGCCCGCTGCCGACCACCGACCGGGGCCGACGGCTCACCGAGTCCCAGGCCACCACCGGCGTCATCCAGGCCATGTACGCCGACTTCCTCTGGCCCAAGCTGCGCGCCGCGCTCTCCGACGCCAAGGCGGGGGACGGCACCGGCCTGCTGAAGCTCTCCGACGCCTACTACGGGCGCGAGCCGGACGGCTCGTACCCCAATCTGATGTTCGCCAACACGGCGGTGAACTGCCTCGACCTGCCCGCCCCGTTCGGCGGGCCGGCGGACGTCCAGCGCGCGGTGCCGGACTTCGAGCGGACCTCGCCGCACTTCGGCCGCGGCATGGCCTGGATGGCGCTGACCTGCGCCTACTGGCCGGTCCGGGCCACCGGCACGGCGCACACCATCCGGGCCGCCGGCGCCGCCCCGATCGTCGTCGTCGGCACCACCCGCGACCCGGCCACCCCGTACGCGTGGGCCGAGGCGCTCGCCAAGCAGCTGGAGTCCGGGCGGCTGCTCACCTTCGACGGCGACGGCCACACCGCCTACGGGCGGCACAACACCTGCCTGGACGGCGCGGTCAACCGCTACCTGCTGACGGGCGAGGCCCCGGAGGCGGGCCGGCGCTGCGGTCGATAGTTTCAGCTTCAATCGATCACCGGTGTGACGTTACGATGAGCGCCCCCCTGAACCCCTACTCCTGGCGGAGCGCACCATGCTCGGAGTCAACGACCTGGCGACCTACGTCCTCGGCGCCCTGGTCATCGTCCTGCTGCCCGGCCCCAACTCCCTGTACGTGCTGTCCGTCGCGGCCCGCAAGGGCGTCCGGACCGGATACCGGGCCGCGGCCGGCGTCTTCGTCGGCGACTTCACCCTGATCAGCCTCACCTCGCTGGGCGCCGCCTCGCTGCTGAAGGCCAACCCAGCCGTCTTCGCGGTGGTCAAGTTCGGCGGCGCCGCGTACCTCCTCTGGATCGGCTACGGCATGCTGCGCGCCGCCCGCCAGCTCTGGCGCGAACACCGGGCCGCCGCCGACCCCGACGCCGGCGAGGCCCCCGAAGCCGTCGAGCGTCCGTTCCGCCGCGCCCTGGTGATCAGCCTGCTGAACCCGAAGGCGATCCTCTTCCTGCTCTCGTTCTTCACCCAGTTCGTGGATCCGTCCTACGGGCAGCCCGCCCTCTCCTTCGGCCTCCTCGGCGGCATCCTGCAGACCTTCAGCGTCCTCTACCTCACCCTGCTGATCTTCGCCGGCACCACCCTCGCCGCCGCCTTCCGCCGCCGCAAGCGCCTCTCCGCCACCCTCACCAGCGGCGTTGCCGTCCTCTTCGCCGGCTTCGCCGCCAAGCTCGCCGTCTCCTCCACCTGACCCCACCCCCGGGTATCCGAGTACGGATCACCCGCGAACCTGTGTAGACTGGCCCGCGTTGCCGCCACACACGGCAACGGTGCCGCCTTAGCTCAGTTGGCCAGAGCAACGCACTCGTAATGCGTAGGTCGCGGGTTCGAATCCCGCAGGCGGCTCAAGGTGAACCCCAGGTCAGGCTTCTGACCTGGGGTTCTTGCCGTATGTGACCAGCTGGGCCTCGTCGATTCGGGTCACGGGCGATCCGTCAGCGGTATCGGCCCGCGCCGGACCTGCGGGCGGAGCGGGACCTGATCGACGTGCGAGAGGGCAGCAGGACGGTCAGCACGGTGGAGGTGGCCACCCACGCGAGGACACCGAGCTCAACGGTGACCAGGACTAGCAGCTGCGTGCCGGCGAGGAGACCGGTGGTGAGCGTGGCGTTCACCAGGCCGGCGCTGACCGCCGTCTGCACGTCGGCGCCGTGTCGATTGAACGTCTGGCTGAGCCCGCGCACGAGTGGCCATTGCACTCCCAGGAGGACGGGGCACATCACCCCGCTCAGGATCAGCACGCCCCACCAGGGCATCGGCGACATGGTCAAGAGCAGCAGGCAGGAGACCGCGGTCACGCCCAGAGAGACGAAGACCCCGCCCGCGTCGTCCGTGTCTTCGGCTGTGGGCTCGTCGAACTTCAATCCGAGGGCCAGAAGCAGAGCCGCGGCGATGGCGACCGGGACCGCCCAGCGCACGGACCAGGAAGCGAAGGCCACGAGCTGGAGCCCGATCAACGCGCCGCCTATCAGCGCACTGCGCGCCGTGGCGGTGGACCGCGCCGTCCGTGGCTTCGCCGGCGGCGCGTCGGGTTCGGGCTCCGGCGGAACGTCGAGTGGTGTGGGTTCACGCCGGGCGGACGGGGTGCTGCCTGGAGTGGGGGCTGGGGGTGCGTCGGGAACGGTCGGCGGGTGCGGAGGCGCTGGCTGGACCCGCCAGGCCGTCTTGGTCGGGGCCGTGAAGAGGCCCGGAGCCACCGTTGAGGGCGGTGTGGAGTGTTGGCGCCGAGCGGGGGGCGCGAGCAGCGCTTCTATGGCGTCGATGACCTGGGCGGCGTCGGCGGGCCGATCGGCGGGTTCCTTCGCCAGGAGGTGGAGGACGAGTTCGTCGACCGCGGCGGGGATGGAGGCGCGGTGGCTGCTGGGGGCTTCGGGTTGCTGGGTCAGGTGCTGGTGGAGGACGGCCAGTGGTGCTCCGGTGAAGGGCGGTCGGCCGGTCAGGAGGGTGTGGAGCAGGCATCCGGCGGCGTAGAGGTCGACGGTAGGGCCGATGTTCCGGTCGCCTCGGGCTTGTTCGGGGGCCATGTAGGCGGCTGTGCCGATGGCGTGGCCGGTGCCGGTGAGGGAGAGGTCTTGGTACAGGTGCTTGACGATCCCGAAGTCGAGGATCTTGACGGTGCCTCCGGGCAGGAGCATGGCGTTCGCGGGCTTGACGTCCCGGTGGACGAGGTCGGCCCGGTGGGCGGCGGCGAGGGCGGTGCACACCTGCAAGGTCCAGTCGAGGGCGTCTTCGACCGGTGGCAGTGCGCCCTGGGAGATGATCTCTTCCAGGGACCGTCCTTCGAGGAGTTCCATGACGAGGAACGGCGCACCGCCCTGCTCAGGTCCGGCACGGCCGAAGTCGTGGACGGTCACGATGTGCGGGCTGCTGAGATTGCCGGCGGCCCTGGCCTCGGCAGCGAACCGCTCGATGCTGGCGGAGGCCGGGTCGGCAGCCGTCAGCAACTTCACCGCTACCGGGCGGCCGACCCGTTCGTCGAAGGCTCGCCATACCTGGCCCATACCGCCGGAGCCCAAGACGGTGTCCAGCCGGTATCGGCCGTCGAGCTCGGTCCCGCGCACGCTCACCCCTGTACGGCTTCGGGAACGCTGCTCGTTCGGGTGCGTTCCGCCCGGTCGTGCACTCTACCGGGGACGCTGCTGCCAGACGGGTTCGTTTTCGACTGCGCCTGGCTGGCCAAGGACGGTGTGGTGGTGCGCCGTTCGGTTTTCGGGTTCGGGGTGGGGTCGAGTGGGAGTCGAGTGGGGGGTGGCAGGCTCGGCGCGCTGGTGGGTGGGTCGGGCGGCGTGCGGAGGTGGCGGTGGTGGGGAGCGGGTGGGGGTTCGGGCCGGTCGGCCGGGCGTTGGCGGTGCTGGGGGCGATGTTCGGGTTCGTGCCGCCGGGTGAGGTGACGATGGGCTGGGGCGCGGAGCCGGCGGAGCCTGCGGAGTCGGTGGAGCGGGTGGAGCGGGTGGAGCCCGGGCGGGGGGCGGTGCCGCCGCGGGGGCATCCGGAGCGGTTGAGGCCCGATGTGCCGCTGAGTGACGTGGAGTTGGCCCTGCAACGGGAGTGCGGGTGGCGGTGACCGCGGGGTGCTCAAGCGGGGTTCGAGCGGGGCACCGCATGCTTCTCGAGTAGGCGTCGAGGAGCTTGGGGGCCGTGGTGGCGGGCGTTGCCGATTTCACCGATTTCACCGATCTGCTCGTGCGGCGCGGCGCGGAGCTGCCGGACCGGGAGGCGTTCGCCTTCGTGGACGGGGGCGGGCTGTTGGCCCGGGTTTCGCTCGGGTACGGGGCGCTGGACCGGGAGGCGAAGCGGATCGCGTCCTGGTTGCAGCAGTTCCGGCCGGCCGGGAAGCGGGTGGTGCTCTGCCACGGGGACGGCGCCGACTTCGTCACCGCGTTCCTGGGGTGCCTGTACGCGGGGTCGGTGCCCGTGCCGGCGCCGGCGCCGCGGGGGCGGCACGCCGGGGAGCGGCTGGTCGGGATCCTGCGGGACTGTGCCGCGGCCTTCGTGCTGACCGATTCGGCCCACGCGCCCGAGGTGTCCCAGCTGCTGGCGACGGGCGGGCAGGCGCAGGTGCTGTGCGCGGCGACGGACCGGGCGGGGCTGGGCGACGCGGACGCCTGGCGGCGGCCGGCCGTGCGGCCGGACACGCCCGCGCTGTTGCAGTACACCTCGGGGTCGGTGAGCGAGCCGCGCGGGGTGCTGGTCAGCCACGCCAACCTGCTCGCCAACCAGCGGGCCATCCAGCGGGCGCTGGGGACGGACGAGCGCTCGCGGATCGGCGGCTGGCTGCCGTTCCACCACGACATGGGGCTGATCGGGCAGTTCCTGCACCCGCTCTTCCTGGGGGCCGGCGCGGTGGTGCTGCGGCCCCGGGACTTCGTCGAGCGGCCGGTGGACTGGCTGCGGCTGGTGGACCGGTACGGGCTGACCGTCACCGGGGGGCCCGACTTCGCGTACGACCGCTGCACGCGGCTGGCCACCGACGAGCAGGTCGCCGCGCTGGACCTGAGCCGGCTGGAGGCGGCCGTCACCGGCGCCGAGCCGATCCAGGCCGCGACCCTGGAGCGCTTCGTCGAGCGGTTCGCCCCGGCCGGGTTGCGCCCCGAGGCGCTGCGGACCGGGTACGGGCTGGCCGAGGCGACCCTGCTGGTGTCGGTCGGGCGCTGGGGCGCCGGGGCCGGTCGGGCGGTGGACGCGGCGGAGCTGGAGCGGAAGCGGGTGGTCGCGGCCGAACCGGGGCGGCCGGCCCGGACGGTGGTGTCGGTCGGCGCGGCGGCGGACGGGCTGGACCTGCTGATCGTCGACCCCGAGGACTTCCGGGTGCTGCCGGACGGAAGGGTCGGCGAGATCTGGGTCCGGGGCGGCGGGGTCGCGGGCGCCTACTGGGACCGGCCGCGGGAGAGCACCCGGATCTTCGACGCCCGGCCCGCGTCGGCCGGGGGCCGGGCCGGGTGGGAGGAGCGCGAGGGCGGCTTCCTGCGGACCGGGGACCTCGGTTTCCTGGCGGACGGGGAGTTGTTCGTCACCGGCCGGCTCAAGGAGGTGCTGGTGGTGGCCGGGCGGACGCTCTACCCCCAGGACATCGAGCAGCGGGTGCAGAAGGCCAGTGCGCTGTTCGGCTCCGCGGTGGCCTTCACCGTCGAGGCGGACCGGGACCACGTGGTGGTGGTGCAGGAGATCCGGCCGTTCGGCGACGTGGAGTTCCCGGCGTTGGTCAGCGCCGTCCAGCGGACCGTCGCCGAGGACTTCGAGATCGCGGCGGAGACCGTGCTGTTGGTGCGGCCCGGCACCGTGCGGCGGACCAGCAGCGGCAAGTTGCGGCGGTCGGCGATGCGGGAGCTGTTCCTGACGGGGCGGATCCGGCCGTTGCACGCCGTGGTCAGCGGGGAGGTCGGCCAGCTCGTCGGCGAGCTCGTCGGGCAGGCCCGGGGGAACGCGGACGAACCGTTCAAATCCCGCCACAATCGCCTTAATTGAAGCGTTACGGGAACTTTCCGCGCGACACGGATCCGAACACTACCCTCTGTTCCGTACCCGTCGCTCTCGTCCAGTGCATGATCAGTCGAAGCGGGTCGCTCTGACAGCTGTGATGATTGGGGGTCATTACAAGTGATCAGGATACTGTTGGCCGAGGACATGCACATGATCCAGGGGGCGTTGCTCGCCCTCCTGGCACTGGAAGAGGACATCGCGGTCGTCGAGGCGGTCTCCTCCGGCAGCGAGATCCTCCCGGCCGTCCTGCGGCACCGCCCCGAAGTGGCCGTGCTGGACATCGAGTTGCCGGGCATGGACGGACTGACGGCTGCCGCCCTGATCCATGACCAGATCCCCTCCACCCGCTGCCTGATGCTGACCAGCCTGGCCCGCCCGGGCAATCTGCGCCGGGCGATGTACGCCAATGTCTCGGGCTTCCTGTTGAAGGACGCGCCGCCGGCCCAACTGGCCGACGCGATCCGCCGGGTGGCCGCCGGGCAGCGCGTGATCGATCCCCAACTGGCCATGGCGGCCTGGGACATGGCGGCGAACCCGCTCACCAGCCGGGAGCTGGAGGTGTTGCAGATGGCCGCCGAGGGGGCCGAAGCCGCCGAGATCGCCGACCAGTTGTACCTCTCGGTGGGGACCGTCCGGAACTACCTCACCACCAGCGTCACCAAGTTGAACGCCCGGAACCGGGTGGACGCGATCAGACTGGCCCGGGAGTCCGGCTGGTTGTAGCCCGGAGCGACGGAAAGACGGAACAGCCCGCCGCCGGAATCCCCGAGGACCCTCCGGCGGCGGGCTGTTGTACGTAACACTTGTACGTAACACCGCACCGAGGATGGCTGAATAGCCGTCAGGCTCTGGTGTGTGCCCGGGGTCTGGATCTGACCCGGCTCGGCAGCGGCACCTCGACGACCAGCCGGAACCGCTGTCCGGAGACCGGGCCGGCGGTGATGGTGCCGTTGATGGCGGCGAGCCGGGTGGCCAGGTTGGCCAGCCCGCTTCCGCCGTCCTGGGCGGCGGCCGGGCAGGAGCGGCGGCCGGTGCCGGTCGGGGCGGCGCCGTCGTTCTCCATGGTGAGGGTCGCGAAGCCCTTGCCGGTCCGGGCCGAGATGACGCAGCGCTGCGCCCGGCTGTGCCGCAGGATGTTGGTGACGCCCTCGCGCAGCACGCTGGCCAGGACGGTGCTGACCGGGCTGGGCAGATCGGTGCAGGCGATCTCCAGGTCGGCCTCGATGCCCGCGGCGTCCAGGACGGACCGGACCGAGGCGGCCTCGGCGGCCAGCGACATGTCCCGGTAGGAGTGGGCGACCTGGCGGACGTCGGCGAGGGCCTGGCGGGAGACGTCGAGGACGGCGGAGATCTCCTCGCGGGCCCGCTCGGGCTGGCTCTCCACCAGCCGGTAGGTGAGTTCGCTGCGCAGGGTGATCGTGGAGAGGCTGTAGCCCAGCAGGTCGTGCAGGTCCCGGGCGAAGCGGGAGCGTTCCCGTTCCACCGCGAGCAGGGCGAGTTCGGCCTGGGCGGCCTGGAGCCTGAGCACCATGTCGGACATCCGGGTCAGGCCGAAGACGATCAGCCCGGAGAGGGTGATCGAGCTGGTGAAGTAGCAGGTGCCCAGCAGGTCCTCGTGGGCGGAGTCGGCGAGTGCGCCGGACAGCACGACCACACCGAGGAAGGCCGACCAGGCGGCCGGTCCGGGGAGGGTGAGCAGCAGGGCGCCGGCGAGGAATCCCGGGGTGCTGAGCCGGGCGTCGTGCAGGAGGACGTTGGGCAGGAAGGTGAATGCGGCGAGAAGGCCCAGGGTCCAGAAGCGGTATTTGGCGCGCCGTCGACAACGCCCCGGCCAGCAGAGCCGGATGAGTATGCCCAGGGTGGAGGTCAGGAAAACCACGGAAAGGACGAGCCGGCCCTCGCCGAGGTGCAGGCTCAGCAGCCAGAGAAAGCCGGACAGGCAGATCACGACGAATGCGCTGAGCTGGATGGTCAGGGCCAACGCGGGTGCCGGCATGATTTCCGGATCGCCGATCCCGGCGAGTTCGACGGCGGAAGGTAAGGGCCCCGTCCTATTTCTCCACAGGTGTGTCGTCACCCATGACCGCTCTCGCATTGCGCCTCCCCCACTCGTTCAACTGATGCGCTGCCGACGGCCCCCGGGGCCTCTCACGGTCATGGCAAAACGTGCGGTGAATGTCAGTTAGTCATCCTAATCGGATTGTCGTCCACCGGTCGAACATCCGGACAGGGGGCCGTGATCCACGCCGTGGTCCACGCCGTGACCCACGCCGTGATCACGCCAGGTCCGTCCTGGCCGGTCCGGGGCGGGGCGGGGTGGATCGAGCCCCTTCGGAGGATTCCTCGAGGCCGACTGGATCCCGCCCCGAGTTTGGCCGGTTCACGGTTGCTCCGGGACGGCTGTCCGGTCCGAATCATGAGGATCTCACTGGCTGCCGGGCCGGGCGGGATGGGAAGATCGTGTCAACGGGGCTGTCACCAATGTGGTACCGGTGACGGTAGAGATTTGGGGAGTCGACTGTGGAATTCCACGTGTTGGGCCCATTCACCGCGCGAGACGCGGGGGCGAGTATTGCTCCGACCGCGGCAAAGCCGAGGCAGCTTTTAGCACTGTTCGCGCTGAACGTCAACCAAATCGTTTCCATCTCCGAGTTGATGGAAGAGCTGTGGGGTGCTGAACTGCCCCGAAGTGCTCCGACCACGCTTCAAACCTATGTGCTGCAACTCCGCCGGAAATTGCAGGGCGGATCCGCGCGCGGTTCGGTCGGCCCGGCCGACCGGGTGCTGGCCACCCGGCCCGGCGGGTACGTCCTGGAGGCCGACCCGGCCGCGGTGGACGCGGTCGAGTTCGACCGGCTGGCCGGTGCCGGTCACGCCGCCATGGCGGTCGGCGACATGGAGTCCGCGTCCAGGCTGCTGGGCGCCGCGCTGGCGTGCTGGCGCGGACCGGCGCTGGCCGGCCTGCGCCGCGGCCGCTACCTGGACATCGAGGTCACCCGGCTGGAACAGAGCCGGATCACCGTGCTGGAACGACGGATCAGCGCCGACCTCCGCCTCGGCCGGCACCACGAACTCACCGGCGAGCTGGAGGAACTGACCCACCGGGACCCGCTCCACGAGGGTCTGCACGCCCATCTGATGACCGCGCTGCACCGCACCGGCCGACCGGACGCGGCACTCGCGGTGTACCGGAGGATCCATGGGGCCCTGGTCGACCAACTCGGCCTGGAGCCCGGCGACCTCCTCCAGCGGCTGCACCACGCGATCGCGCAGGGGTGGCCGCTCGACCGCGCCGACCAGGCGTTCGCCGAACCGGCGATGGCGTTCAGCGGCTCCCGGGCCGGCTGACCGCGGCGCCATCCGGGGCCCGCCCCGGACCCACCCCGGACCCGTCCTCCGACGGTTCTCCAGCGGGTGTCGACCGCTCTTCCAGCAGAGGTTGTCAGGATCGTCGACGTACTGATGTTCGACTCAAGACTCACCTCTGAAGGAGAGCGAGTGAACGAGTACCTCGCGGTCCGACCGAGGGCCGATGCACTCCTTCGGTTGTTCTGCTTCCACCACGCCGGAGCCGGCGCCACCGCGTACGCCGGGTGGGCCGCCCGGATCGGCGGCGACGTCTCGGTCGTCCCGGTCCGGCTCCCCGGACGGGAGCGCCGGCTCGGCGAACCGAGGATCACCGACGCCCACCGACTCTTCGACGAACTCGACCAGCACCTCGGAGCCACCCTGGAGCAGGGGCCGTACGCCTTCTACGGCCACAGCCTCGGCGCCCTGGTGGCCCACGGCTTCGCCCAGCACCTGACCGCCGCCGGCCTGCGGCCACCGGAGGCCCTGGTGGTCGGGGCCTGCACGGCGCCGCACCTGGCCAGCGGACTCACCTCCTCGGCCGACCTGCCGGACGACCAACTGCTGCGCATCCTCGCCTCCTTCGACGGGGTGCCGGCCGAACTGCACACCAGGCCCGCCTGGCTGCGCACGATGCTGGCGATCACCCGTGCCGACCTGATGCTCGGGCGCTCGCTGCGCGAGGCCGCCCGGGACGCACTGCCCTGTCCGCTGTGGGCCTTCGCCGGCCAGGGCGACCAGATCGCCGTCCCGGCCGCGGTGGCCGGGTGGAAACGCTGGACCACGTCCTCGTTCCGCTTCCGGACGCTGCCCGGCGGTCACTTCTTCATCCGGGACCGGACCTTCCCCCGGCTGCTCGGCGAGGAGCTCACCTCGCTGACCGCCCCCGCCCGTGCCCAACCTGCTCCGTACTGACCCGCGAACCCCCAGGAAAGGAAGCCAGATGGACGTCGGCTTGCTCGGGCCGCTCCAGGTCGCCCAGACGGGTGTGTCGATCGTGCCGACGGCCGGCAAACCGCGGAAGGTGCTCGCGCTGCTGGCCTGCCGGCCCGACCGGCTCGTCTCGGTGGACGCCCTGATCGAGGAGGTCTGGGGCGAACGGCCGCCCCGCAGCGTCCAGACCACCCTGCAGACCTATGTCCTCCAACTCCGCGGCCACATCGCCGCCGCGCTCGGCGCCCAGCCGGACGACGGCCTGCCGCTGGGCACCAAGAGCATCCTGGTGACCGAGCCCGGCGGCTACCTGCTGGACACCCAGGGCGGCGCGGTGGACAGCGCGGACTTCGAACGGCTGGCCCGGCGCGGCCACCGCGCGATGGAGGCCGCCGACCACGAGGCCGCGTCCGCCGCCTTCCGGCAGGCCCTCGAACTCTGGCGCGGACCGGCACTGGTGGACGTCCAGTGCGGACCGTTGCTGGAGGCCGAGGCGCGCTGTCTGGAGGAGTCCCGCCTGAGCATCCTCGGCCGCCGGATCGAGGCCGACCTGAGGCTGGGGCGCCACCACGAACTCGTCGGCGAGCTCTCCGGGCTCGCGGCGCAGTACCCCCTGCACGAGGGCTTCCAGGCCCAGCTGATGATCGCCCTGTACCGGACCGGGCGCCGCAGCACCGCGCTGGAGATCTACCAGCGGCTGCGCACCGTGCTCAGCATCGAGCTGGGCCTCGACCCGTCCCCCGAGCTGCGCGAGCTCCAGTGCGCCCTGCTCGACGCGGACCCGGTGCTCAACCTCGCCAGTTCGGCCGAGCCCGGCCGGCTGCTGCGGGCCGTCTGAGCATCCGGGCACCCGACCGCCCGACCCGACCCGCTCGTCCGCGTGCACCCTCACCGCCCGCGGGCGCCCTCGCCCGCCTGCCGGCCCGGCAGGTGTCACCCATGGAGGAAGGAACCGATGAGCGCCATCACCCTGAACGACCTGACCGACCGGCTGCGCGACTGCGCCGGCGAGCCGGAGGGCGTCGACCTGGACACCACGGACGTCTCGGACATCCCCTTCATCGAGCTCGGCTACGACTCGCTGGCGCTGCTCCAGATGGTCAGCGTGATCAAGCGCGAGTACGGCGTCGACCTCGCCGACGACGACGTGATCGGTGTCGAGACGCCGCGGCTGCTGCTCAAGCTGATCAACCTGAGCCTGGAGAGGGAGGCCGCCTGATGCCGTACGCAGCGATCACCTACCGGGTCAAGCCCGGCCACGAGGAGGAGATCGCCGAGATCTTCGCCGGCTTCCAGCGGGTCGACACCCCCGGCTACACCGACGCGGCCGGCCAGGCGGCCGGGCGGCTGCTGGGCACCGGGGTGTTCATCAAGGACGACGTGATGGTCCGGGTCATCCACTACGAGGGCGACTTCGCCGCCGTCGGGCGCCACATGGCCGCCCAGCGCGGGGTGCACCTGCTGGAGGAGAAGCTCGCCCCGTTCCTCGCCGAGCAGCGGGACACCAGCAGCCCGGAGGGCTTCGCCGCGTACTTCCGCAACGCGGTGATGCGCTCGGTGTCCCAGCTCACCGTGGACACCCACCCGGCCAACCAGGCCTGAGACCGTACCGAGAGGGGCGACTTGCCATGACGACGACGCTGGGGGTGCTGGCGCTCCTCGGCAGCGGGCTGGCGGCGGGGGTCCTGTTCGCCGTCGCGCTGAGCGTGCTCCCGGCGCTCTTCGCGATGCCGACGAGCACCTACGTGTACGCGCACCAACTGCTGGGCCGGAACTGGGATCCGACCATGCCGGTGATCGTGCTCGGGTCGTTCGGGGCCGATGTCGGTCTGGCGTTCGCCGGGTCGGGCTCCGAGCGTTCGCTGGCGGCGGTCGGCGCGGTGCTGCTGCTCGGGGTGTCCGCGGTCTCCCACCTGGCGAACGTGCCGATCAACCGGCGGGTCAAGGCCGTCGACGATCCCGAGCGGCTCCCGGCGGACTGGTCCGATCCCCGTCCGCTGTGGCGCCGGTGGCACCTGCTGCGCACGGCGCTGGCCGTGGTCGCGCTGGCCGTCAACGCCCTGGCGGTCAGCGCTGGTTGACGGAACGGACGCGGCAACGGCCGAAGGCCGGTCTCCCCGGGAGGGAGGCCGGCCTTCGCCGTGCGGCAGGGCGGGTCAGGCTTGCGCCGGTACGTCCCGGACCGAGATCTGCGCGACGGTCCTCAGCAGGCTCCGGTTGAAGGTGGCCACGAAGCCCTCCACGGTGTCGGTGTCCCGCGGCCGGCTCAGATAGGGCTTCAGCTTCGCCTCGACCTCGCGGACGCCGGGCTGCATCGCCATGTGCCGGGCGACCGCCTGCACGTCGCCGGTGTACTCGATCACCCGGACCAGGGTGTCGTCCCGGATGAACACCGCGGTGGACAGGATGCGGCCGGCCTGCCCGCCGTCCTCGGCCCGCACCTGGTCGGACCGGACCCGGCGGAAGTTGGCGAAGATCTCGGTCAGTTCGGCTTCGAATCCCGGCTTGATGTCGTAGGTGAGCGCGACGAATGGCATGGGGGGCTCCCGGCTCGTACGGCGGTCGGAGAAGACCTGCGGAGAAGACGTGCGGAGAAGACGCGGAGATGTCACCAGGGGGCACTCGGTTTTTCCTGGAGCGCCCCTCGCGGGCCCCTTCCCCCGCCCTGAAGGCAGATTCGAGTTCGGCTCCAGCCAGGGCTGGAACGGTGACGACTGCCGGTGTCAGGACCCGACTCACAGGAGGCCAACAGTGCACCGCACGCTCATCGTGGCGAAGCTGCGCCCGGGGAAGGTGGACGACATCGCCGAGATCTTCGGCGACTCGGACGCCACCGAACTGCCCCACCTGATCGGGGTTTCCCGACGCACCCTGTTCCGTTTCCACGACCTCTATTTCCACCTAGTCGAGGCCGACGAGGACATTTCCCCGAACCTCTACAAGGCCCGCAGCCACCCGCTCTACGACGACATCAACACCCGGCTGGCGAGCTGCGTGAACCCGTACGACCCGAACTGGAAGGAGCCCAAGGACGCGATGGCGACTCCTTTCTACGTGTGGACCAAGGACGAGGGGCGAATCCAGTGAGCATCGTCGAGACCGACCGCACCGAGATCACCCGGACCGTCAAGGTGGCCGCCGCCTCGGTGGAGGCCAACGTCAAGCGCGGGGGCGACATCCGGGTCACCCTCAGCCCCAAGACCGTCGGCTGCACCTCGGGCTTCGGCGGCGTGATGGACCTCGCCCCCGGCGACCACGTCACCGAGCACTACCACCCGTACTCCGAGGAGTTCCTGCACGTCGTCTCCGGCGAGCTGGAGATGACCCTGGACGGCCAGCCGGTCAAGCTCGGCCCGGGCGACTCGCTGCTGGTGCCGATCGGCGTCCGGCACCGGCTGGTGAACAACGGGGAGACCGTGGCGCACTGCGCCTTCCACCTGTCGCCGCTGGCGCCGCGGCCCGAGCTCGGGCACGTCGACACCGAGCCGGCCCGCCACCCCGGCGCGGCCAACCCGCAGGTCGGGGGACACCGGTGAACGCTCGCGCAGCCTCCGGGCGGCGGGCCGTGATCACCGGGATCGGCGTGGTGGCGCCGGGCGGGGTGGGCCGCGAGGCCTTCTGGAAGCTGCTGACCGAGGGGCGCACCGCGACCCGCCGGGTCTCGCTGTTCGACCCGACGCACTTCCGCTCCCAGGTCGCCGCCGAGGTGGACTTCGACCCCACCGCGGCCGGCCTGACCGCCCGGGAGATCCGCCGGATGGACCGGGCCGCCCAGTTCGCCGTGGTCTGCGCCCGCGAGGCGATCGCCGACAGCGGGCTCGACCTCGCCGCGGTGCCGCCGGAGCGGGTGGCCGTCGGCCTCGGCAGCGCGGTCGGCTGCACCATGGGGCTGGAGGAGGAGTACGTCGTCCTCAGCAACGGCGGCAAGGAGTGGCTGGTCGAGCCCGGGTACGGGGTGCCGCACCTCTACGGCTACATGGTGCCCTCCTCGCTCGCCACCGAGGTCGCCTGGGCGGCCGGGGCCGAGGGGCCGGTCTCGCTGATCTCGACCGGCTGCACCTCCGGCATCGACGCCGTCTCGCACGCCGTGCAGCTGATCGAGGAGGGCACCGCCGACGTCGCCCTCGCCGGGGCCACCGACGCGCCGATCTCCCCGATCAGCGCGGCCTGCTTCGACGCGATCCGGGCCACCACGCCCAGCAACGACGACCCGGAGCACGCCTCCCGGCCGTTCGACCGGGACCGCAACGGCTTCGTGCTGGGCGAGGGTTCGGCCGTCCTGGTGCTGGAGGAGAAGAGCGCCGCCGAGGCCCGCGGGGCGCACGTCTACGGCGAGATCGTCGGCGGCGCGAGCCGCAGCAACGCCTACCACATGACCGGGCTCAAGCCGGACGGCCGGGAGATGGCCGAGGCGATCCGGGTGGCGCTGGACCAGGCCGCGCTCGACCCCACCGCGGTGGACTACATCAACGCGCACGGCTCGGGCACCAAGCAGAACGACCGGCACGAGACGGCCGCGTTCAAGCGCACCCTGGGCAGCCACGCCTACGACATCCCGGTCAGCTCGATCAAGTCGATGATCGGCCACTCGCTGGGCGCGATCGGCTCGATCGAGATCGCGGCCTGCGCCCTGGTGCTGGACCGGCAGGTGGTGCCCCCGACGGCCAACCTGCACACCCCGGACCCGGACTGCGACCTCGACTACGTCCCGCTGGTGGCCCGTGACCACCGCGCCGACGTGGTGCTCACCGTGGGCAGCGGCTTCGGCGGCTTCCAGAGCGCCATGGTGCTGGCCCGGCCGGGCGTCGTCGCCCACGGAGGGAGCTGAGCATGGCGGCCGAGCACAGCGACCGGCCCCCGGTCGTCACCGGCCTGGGGATCGCCGCCCCGACCGGCATCGGGATCGAGGCGCACTGGTCCGCCGTCCTGGCGGGTACCTCGGGCATCGGCCGGATCAGCCGCTTCGATCCGAGCTCGTACCCCGTCCGGCTGGGCGGCGAGGTACCCGGCTTCAAGGCCGAGGAGCAGGTGCCGAGCCGGCTCATCCAGCAGACCGACCACTGGACGCACGTGGCGCTGGCCGCGGGCGAGGCCGCGCTGGCCGACGCCCGGGTCGACCCGGCCGACCTGCCCGAGTACGAGATGGCCGTGGTCACCGCCAGCTCCTCCGGCGGGACGGAGTTCGGCCAGCACGAGATGGAGGCGCTGTACCAGCACGCGCCGGACTGGGTGGGCGCGTACCAGTCGATCGCCTGGTTCTACGCGGCCACCACCGGACAACTCTCCATCCGGCACAAGATGCGCGGGCCGTGCGGCGTGATCTGCGGCGAGCAGGCGGGCGGGCTGGACGCGCTCGGGCAGGCCCGGCGGCTCACCCGGCGCGGGGCCCGGCTGGTGGTCACCGGCGGCACCGACGCCTCGCTCTGCCCGTACGGGCTGACCGCGCAGCTGTCCACCGGCAAGCTGTCCACCGTCGCCGACCCGGCCGGGGCGTACCTGCCCTTCGACCGCCGGGCCAGCGGCTACCTGCCCGGCGAGGGCGGCGCGATCCTGGTGCTGGAGAGCGCCGAGTCGGCCGAGGAGCGCGGCGCCCCGCAGCGCTACGGCACCGTGCTCGGCTACGCGGCGGGCTTCGACCCGGCGCCCGGCTCGGAACGGCCGCCGGCGCTGCGCCGGACCGCGTTGCAGGCGATCACCGACGCCGGCCTGGAGCCGTCGGACATCGACGTGGTGTTCGCCGACGGCTCCGGCGTCCCGGCGGAGGACCTGGCCGAGGCGAAGGCGATCGGCGAGCTGTTCGGCCCGCGCGGCGTGCCGGTGACCGTCCCCAAGGCGCTGACCGGGCGGCTGTACGGAGGCGGAGCCGCCCTGGACGTGGCCACCGCGTTGCTGGCCATGCGCGAGGGCGTGATCCCGCACAGCGGCGGGACGGCCGAGCAGCCCCCCGAGTACGAGCTCGACCTGGTGACCGGCGCACCCCGGCCCGCCGAGCTGCGCCGCGCGCTGGTCCTCGCCCGTGGCTACGGCGGGTTCAACTCAGCCCTGGTCCTCGGGCGTTGAGCACCCGCCGAGCCGCCAAAACCACCACAGCAGAGAGCAGAGAAGGGGTCGAACAGGCATGAGCACCGAGAGCGGCACCCCGGCCACCGGGGACGCCGGCCACACCGACAACGCGATCGTCATCGACGCGCCGATGGCGATCGTCTGGGAGATGACCAACGACCTGGAGTCCTGGCCGAAGCTGTTCAGCGAGTACGCCTCGGTCGAGGTGATCGAGCGCGACGGCGAGACCGTGACCTTCCGGCTCACCATGCACCCCGACGAGAACGGCACCGCGTGGAGCTGGGTCTCGCGCCGCACGCCCGACCCGGCGACCCGCACGGTGACCGCCTACCGGGTGGAGACCGGGCCGTTCGAGTTCATGAACATCCGCTGGGAGTACACCGAGGTGCCGGGCGGCGTCCGGATGCGCTGGATCCAGGACTTCCACATGAAGCCGCAGGCGCCGGTGGACGACGCCGGGATGACCGGGCACCTCAACCGCAACACCGCCATCCAGATGCAGCTCATCAAGGACAAGGTCGAGGCCGCCGCCCGCGCCGCGGGCTGACCGATCCGACCTTCAGCGACGGACGGGAGGCCCGCCGTGATCTCACTGCTCACTCCGTTGGTGGTGCTGCTCAACGGGCTCGCCGCCGGGGTGCTCCTGGGCACCCAGCTCGGTGGCTGGCCGTTGCTGGCCGCACTGCCCGCGGACCGTTACGTGCACGCCCACGCGTTCTTCGCCACCCGCTACGACCCGGCGATGCCGATCTGCCTGGTCGGCACGCTGGTCGGCGACATCGTGCTCGCCGTGGCCGCGCCGGAGGCCGGCGCCCGGGCGCTGTTCGTGACGGGCGCCCTGCTGGCGGCCGTCACGGTGGCCATCTCGATCAGCAAGAACGTCCCGGTCAACAAGTGGATCCAGACGGTGGACCCGGAGCACCTGCCGGAGAACTTCGCCGAACTGGACCCGCGGCAGGGCTGGGGCACCTGGAACCGGCGGCGCAGCATGCTCTGCGGCCTCGCGTTCCTCGCCAACTGTGTCGCGCTGGCGACGCTGCTCTGACCATCACGCCCAACATGCCCAACACGCCCAACATGCCCAACACGCCCAACACGCCCATCACGCACCCACGGAGGAAACCATGGACCTAGGTCTGCGAGGCAAGCGGGCTCTCGTCACCGGCGGCACCCGCGGCGTCGGCCGGGGCATCGTGCTCGCGCTGGCCCGCGCCGGCGTCGACGTCGTCACCTGCTACCAGCAGGAGAGCGAGCACGTCGCCTCGCTGGAGCGGGAGTTGAAGGAGACCGGCGGCCGGCACCGGGTCATCCAGGCCGACCTGAGCCAGCCGGTCCAGGTGGCCCGGCTGCTGGAGAAGGTCGCCGAGGAGTGGGACCACCTCGACCTGGTGGTCAACAACGCCGGTGCGATCAGCCACATCCCGTACGCGCAGCTGCCGTTGGAGGAGTGGCAGCGGATCGTCGGCACCAACCTGACCGCCGCGCACCTGGTCATCCAGCACGCGCTGCCGCTGCTGCGCGAGGGCTCGTCGGTGATATCGATCGGCTCCAAGGCCGTCGACGCGGGCATCCCGCTGCGCTCCCACTACACCGCCACCAAGGCCGCACTGGTCGGCCTGAGCCGCTCGCTGGCCAAGGAGTTCGGCGCGTCCGGCATCCGGTTCAACGTGGTCGCGCTCGGCGTCGTGGAGACCGAGAACCTGCACGGGATGCCGGCGGACCAGAAGGAGCTGATGGTCCAGCGGTACAGCGCCAAGACCGCGCTCGGCCGGCTGGGCACCCCGGACGAGGTGGCCGGGGCGATCCTCTGGCTCGCCAGCGACCTCTCCCGCTACGTCACCGGCTCGACGGTCAGCGTCGACGGGGGGATCTCCTGATGGCCTTCCGCGTGATGCTCCGGATGGAGATCAAGCCCGGCTCGGAGGAGGCCTTCGAGCAGGAGTGGCGCAAGGGGACCGACGCGGTCACCGGCCACCCCGCCAACCTGGGCCAGTGGCTGGCCAAGGACTCCGCCGAACCCGGCACCTACTGGATCACCAGCGACTGGCTGGACGAGCCCCGGTTCCGGGCCTTCGAGAACAGCGCCACCCACCTCGAACACCGGGCCAAGCTGCACCCGTTCCGCTCCGGCGGGTCGTTCCACACGATGGAGATCGTCGGGCACATCACCGGGCAGGCGGCGGGCGACCGTGGCTGAGGTGCGGGTGCTGGTCTACCAGGCCGCCGTCGACGAGGAGCAGCTCGACGCGGTGCGGGCCGCCTACCACGTGGTGAGCGGACGGCTGGCGCAGGTGCCCGGCATGCTCGGCAACGAGCTGCTGCGCAACCCGTACGACCCGACCGCGCTGGTCGTGGTCAGCCGCTGGGCCAGCCGGGCGGCCTTCGACGCCTGGGAGGCGGGCGCGGAGCACCGGGACGACACCGCCCCGCTGCGGCCGTACCGGGACCACCGGGCCGGCTCCCCGTTCGCGATCTACGAGGTCGAGGCGGCGTACTGAGCCCGCCCGGTCTCCGACGACCGCTGTCCCCGGCGCCGCCCCCGCGCCGGGGACAGCCGTGTCGGCGCACCCGGACACCCCCGATCCCCGGCAGATCCCCGGCGGATCCCCGGCAGATCCCCGCGACTGAACTGAGAGGCACTGTGGTGAGCGAGAAGCGATTGGCCGTCATCGGACTCGGCAACATGGGCGGCGGCATGGCCCACCGGCTGGCCGGGTCGGGCTTCGACCTGACGGTGTACAACCGGACGGCCGCCAAGGCCGATCCGCTGGTGGCGGCCGGGGCGACGGCGGCCGCCACGCCGGCGGAGGCGGCGGCCGGCCAGCGGCTGGTGCTGCTGAGCCTGGCCGACGAGGCCGCGGTGGAGGAGGTGCTGTTCGGCGCGGTCGTCCCGGTGCTGGCGCCGGGCGCGGTGGTGGTCGACACCTCCACCGTCTCCCCGCAGTACGCCCGCACCGCCGCCGACCGGCTGGCGGAGCTCGGCCTGCGCCGGGTGGAGGCCTGCGTGGTCGGCAACCCGCTCCAGGCCCGCCAGGGCGAGCTGCGGGTCTTCGCGGCGGGCGCGGACGAGGACGTCGAGGCGGCCCTGCCGGTGCTGGAGACGATCGGCAACGAGCTGGTCCGCACCGGCGCGCCGGGGACGGCGGCCACCATCAAGCTGATCTTCAACCTGCTGCTGGGCGCCCAGGTCGCCTCGATGGCCGAGGCGGTCGCCTACGGCGAGCGGGCCGGGCTGGACCGGAACGGGCTGCTGACGGCGATCGCGGGCAGCGGCTTCAGCTCGATGGTGATGCGCTTCCGGGCCGAGCTGATGCGCGGCGGCGGCTACCAGCCGGCCTTCTTCCGCTCGGTGCTGATGGAGAAGGACCTGCGGCTGGCGGTCACCGACGAGGCCGCGGCGGACCTCAGCCTGCCGGTGCTGGAGGCGGTGCGGGCCCGGTTCGCGGCGGTCGTCCAGGCCGGGGACGGGGACAAGGACGCCGCGGTCGTGATCGAGCACACCGGCATCTGATGGATCGTCAAGAGATCGAGGAGGAGCTGGACATGGCGAAGCAGCCGGTACAGGTGATCCTGCGGATGGAGATCGCGCCCGGGAAAGAGGCCGAGTTCGAGGAGGTGTGGTTGGACATCGGCCGCCGCATCGCCCGGACCCCGGCCAACCGGGGCCAGAGCCTGGTCCGGGTCGGGGAACAGGACGGCGGGGCGCTGTACTTCGTCCTCACCGAGTGGGCGGACGAGGAGGCCTTCCGCGCCTTCGAGCACAGCGCGGAGCACGTCGAGCACCGGCGCCGGCTGGGCGCCTTCCGCACCGGCGGGGACATGGTCGTCGCGCGGATCGTCCACGACCTGCGGGCCGAGCGGGTCTGAGCAGCACCGGGGCGAACGGCGAGGGCCCGCACCTCCGGGGTGCGGGCCCTCGCCGTCGGTCGTGCGACCCGTTCGATCGGTGTGACCCGTTCGATCCGTGCGATCCGTACGACCTGTGCGGCCGGACGGCTACCAGCCGATGACCGCGCCTCGGCGCAGGAAGGCGCCGGTCGGGCCGTCCGCGGGCAGGGTGGCGGCGTGCACGACCGCCTCGGCGGCCGCCTCCGGGGTCTGCTCGGCGTCCGGGCGCATCCGGGTGCGGACCAGGCCCGGGTTGACCGCGTTCACCAGCACCCCGGTGCCGGCCGTCTCGGTGGCCAGCGCGGCGGTGAGGGCGTTGAGCGCGGCCTTGGACACCGAGTAGCCCGCGCACTGCGCGGCGATGCCGTTGGTGAACGAGCCGGCCCCGCTGGAGACCATCACCACCCGGCCCCAGCCGCGTGCCACCATGCCGGGCACGAAGGCCTGGGAGACCCGCCAGGCGCCGAACAGGTTCACCGCGAAGGTCCGCTCGATCGTTTCGGGGGAGACCGTGGTCGGGCTGGTGCCCCAGTCCAGCTGCACGCCCGCGTTGTTGACCAGGACGTCCACCGGGCCGGCCGCCGCGGCGGCCCGCGCCACCGAGGCCGGGTCGGCCACGTCCAGCACCAGCACCTCGGCCCGGCCGCCCAGTTCGGCGGCGGCCTTGCGCCCGGCCTCCTCGTCCCGGACCCCGAGCAGCACCCGGTGGCCGCGCCCGTGCAGGGCGGCGGCCACCGCCAGGCCGATGCCCCGGCCGGCCCCGGTGACCAGCGCGGTCCGGGCGGCCGGGCTCATATCCCGCCGTCCACGTCGAGCGTCTGGCCGGTGATGCAGCCAGCCGCGTCACCGGCCAGGAAGAGCACCGCGGCGGCCACGTCCTCGGGGCGGCAGAGCCGGCCGAGCGCCGTCATCCCCACCAGCTTCTCCAGCACGAACGGGGGCAGCCCGCCGCCGGGTTCGGTCTCGACCACCCCGGGGGCGACGATGTTGACCCGGATGCCCCGCGGGCCGAGCTCCTTGGCCAGCGCCCGGGTGAGGCCGATCAGCGCGGCCTTGGAGGCGGTGTAGTGGGCCCCGCGCAGCCGGCCGCGGAGCGCCGCGGAGGCGCCGATGTTGACGATCGACGAGCCGTCCCCGAGCACTCCGAGGGCCGCCTGGGTGACCAGGTAGGTCGAGGTCACGTTGTGGTCCACCACCCGGTGCCACTCCGCCTCGGTCAGCTGCTCGAACGGGACCTGGCCGTCCACCCCGACGTTGTTGACCAGCACGTCGAGCCCGCCCAGGGCCTGCCCGGCCTGCGCGGCCAGGGCGGTCGCCCCGGCGGCCGAGGTGACGTCGGCCCGCAGCAGGACGTGGCCGTCGCCGGTCTCCTTGAGCTCGGCGGCGAGGCTGTCGGCCGCCTCCCCGGCGTTCCGCGAGGCCACCGCGACCCGCGCGCCGGAGCGGGCGAAGGCGAGCGCGGTGGTCCGGCCGACGCCCCTCGTCCCGCCGGTGACGAGCACACGCTTGCCGTTGAGTCCCAGATCCATTGCATCCTCCCTGTGGCGCCGCGGTGCCGGTGTCGGGCCGACGGCCGGGGCGGCGCGAGTTCCTGACCGGGCCGCTCCGGACGGGGACGGAGGCGGCGACCGACGGGCGGGCGCCGCCTCCGTTCCTCGGGAGGCCACGGTGAATGGCGGTCCGGCTGAAGACTCCGGTCCGGCTGAAGACTCCGGTCCGGCTGAAGGCGCCGGTGCCTCAGGCGGCCTTGCGGGCGATCACGAGGGTGTCGAACTCGCCGAGCGGGAGCACCTCGGTCGACGGGACGCCGGCCTTCGCCATGTGCTCCAGCAGCTCGGACACCGGGTACTCGGAGCCGCCGTCGGTGACCAGCAGCATGTCCAGGCTGATCACCAGGTTCTCGACGTGGTTCGGTTCGTCGTCCAGCATCCGGTCGTAGACCAGCAGGTACCCGCCGGGGTTCACCGCGTCGAAGGCCTTGCGGACCAGCAGCTCGCGCTGCCCGCGGTCCCAGTCGTGCAGCACGTGGCCCATCGTGACGACGTCCGCGGTGACCGGGATGTCGTCGACGAAGAAGTTGCCGCCGTGGAAGGTCATCCGGTCGGTCAGCCCCTGGGCGGCCTGGTGCTCGTCGAACAGCGGCGCCATCGCGGGCAGGTCGAACACGTTGCCCGTGAGGTGCGGCTGGGAGCCGACGATGATCGAGGCCAGGTTGCCGCGGGCGCCGCCGATGTCCAGCACCGAGGACGAGCCGGACCAGTCGAAGGCCTTGACCAGCTCGGGGCCGATCACCTGGGTCAGCGCGTCCATCATGCCGACGAACTGCCGCAGGATCTCGGGGCGCTGGGTCACGATGTCGAAGTGGCTGCCGGACTGCTGCTCGCCGGTGCGCAGCGCCTCGGAGAGCCGGCCCCAGGCCGGGTAGAGGTTGCGGTCGGAGCGGGTCAGGAAGCCGCCGACGTACTCGTTGCGGCCCTTCACCAGGTAGGTGTCGGGGCCCTCGGCGTTGCGGTACGTGCCACCGTCGCGGACCAGCAGGTCCAGCGCGGCCAGCAGGTTGAGGAAGTCGCCGAGTCCGCGCCCGTGCAGCTGGAGGGCCTGGCGGATCTCCTCCTCGCCGACCGGGCCGTGCTCGTGCAGGTACGTGAAGAGCCCGAGCTCCACGGCGGTGAGCAGGGCCTTCGCATCGCAGAACGTGTTGCCCAGCCGAATGATGCCGGCGGGGGTGCTGACGTCCGGGCGGGTGAGCGTCATTCGCGGTCTCCTTCCAGGGCGGCCTGCGAGGTGCCGGTCCGCTACGTCGGAGGCTCACAGCCGTGGATGGAGGATGACTTGAAGGGCACTGGTGGCCGGGTGGCGGAGCGTGCGAGGAGCGCTCCGGCCGGTCTCGAGTGACCGTCGGTATCCCTGGACGGTGCGCTGACACCCCCCCCGGGCCGGCCGTCGTCGGCCCGTAGCCCGTACGCGCGACCGGAGAAGGAGCTGACGTGGACGTCGGAATTGGTCTGCCCACCACGGTGCCGGACGTGGACCGGGACCGGTTGCTCGGCTGGGCCAGGGAGGCCGACCGGTTCGGCTTCTCCAGCCTCGGCGTGCTCGACCGGCTGGTCTACGACAACTACGAGCCGCTGGTCTCGCTCGCCGCGGCCGCGGCGGTCACCGAACGGATCCGGCTGGCCACCTCCATCCTGATCGCCCCCTACCGGCCCGGGACGGCGCTGCTGGCCAAGCAGCTCGCCTCGCTGGACGAGCTGTCCGGCGGCCGGCTGGTGCTCGGGCTCGCGGCCGGCGGCCGGGAGGACGACTACCGGGCCACCGGGACGGCCTACGGCGACCGCGGCCGGCGGCTGGACGCGATGGTCGCGGAGCTGAAGGACGTCTGGGCCGGGCGGGGCGAGGGCGCCGGGATCGGCCCGCACCCGCGGCGCGGCGCGCCGGAGCTGATCGTCGGCGGCCACTCGCCCGCCGCGATGCGCCGGGCGGCCCGGATCGGCGACGGCTGGATCGCCGGCGGCAGCTCGGCCGCCGGGTACGGCGCGCTGGTCCGGCAGGCCCAGGAGGCCTGGGCGGAGCAGGGCCGCACCGAGCGGCCGCGGATGGTCGGCCTGCTCTACGCCTGCCTCGGCGCGGACGCCCGGCCGGTCGCCGAGCGCTACCTGCGGGCCTACTACGCCTTCATCGGGCCCAAGGCGGAGATGGCCGCGCGCGCCGTCATCACCGATGCGGCGCAGCTCAAGGAGACCCTGGCCGAGTACGCCGAGAACGGGTGCGACGAACTGCTCGTCTTCCCCTGCACCGCGCAGGCCGCGCAGCTGGAGCTGCTCGCGGAGACCACGCTGGGCTAGGGCCTGTCCAGGCCTCGGTACGACGATGCCGCCGGACCCGGGAACTCCCGGATCCGGCGGCATCGGTGCTGCGTGCGCTCAGCGGCCGGTGAGCGCCTCCAGGGCGGTGGCCACCTCGGCGGGGGAGGGCTGGGTGCGCAGTTCGTGCTGGAGCTTGCGGGCGGCGGCCCGGGCCGGTCCGGCCTCGTCCAGCAGCCGGGCGGCGGCGGCCCGCAGCTGTTCCGGAGTGGCCTCGTCCCGGGTCAGCACCTCGCCCGCGCCGGTCTCCGCGACCTGCTTGGAGTGCCCGGCGTGGTCCGGGAGTTGGGGCACGAGCAGCAGCGGCAGACCGTGGCTGAGGGCGGTCAGCACGGTGCCGGCGCCGCCGTGCGCGACCACCAGGTCGCAGGCCGGGAGCAGGTCGTCCAGGGCGGCGTCGACGACCACCGTGACGCCGTCCGGCAGGCCGTCCAGCAGCGGGCGCTGGGCGGCGGAGACGGCGAGCACGACCTCCGCGCCGGCGCCGGTGAGCGCGGCCGCCACCCGGGCGCCGAGGAAGCGGTCGGCGGCGAGCCGGGCCATGGTGTGGCCCCAGGTCACGCAGATCCGCGGCCGGCCGCTCGGGCTGAGCGGGGCCTGCCGGGCGGGCATGCCGTTGAAGGGCAGGTAGCGCATCGGCAGCCGCCGGTAGTCGGTCGGCACCTGGAGGGTGGTGGGGGTCGGGTCCACGGTGGCGGTGCCGAACGGGTCGAGCGCGATCACGCCGAACCGGGCGGCCAGCGGGGCCAGCGCCTCGGTGAGCGGGCCGCGGGCGCGCAGCATCAGGTCGGTGCCGTAGAGGTGGCGGACGGCCGGGACGCCGACGGCGGCGGCGGCGATCGGGCCGGCCATCGCGGTGGGCTCGTGGACCACCAGGTCGGGGCGCCACTCGCGGGCCAGTGCGACCAGGTCGCCGGCCATCGACTCGGCGTTGTCCAGCACCATCCGCAGTGCCCGGGGGCCCTGGCCGCCTGATCCCGGTGCGGGTACGGGTGCGGGCGAGGACGGGGCCGGGGCCGGGCCGGAGGGCAGGACGTAGCCGCGGACCAGCTCCACCGAGTCGACGTCGGTGCCGACCACGGCGGTGGGCAGGCCGGTGCGGGCCAGCTCCTCGGCCAGGCGCGGCTGACTGGCGATCAGGACCTCGTGGCCGCGGGCCCGGCAGGCCTGGGCCAGCGGCACGAGGGCGTACAGGTGCGAGGGCCAGGCCCAGGTGCTGAACAGCACGCGCATGGTCGCGTCCTTCCCTTCTCCGGTGGGTCTTCGGGGTGTTCTGCGCGGTCCACGGTGCTCCCACGGAGTCGGGCCCGGCTCGACGACTTCTGGAGTGTCGAGCCGGGCCCGGTGGGGGCGGGGCGGGTCAGTCGTTGAGCAGGCGGTACGCGGTGGCGACCCCGGTGAGGGTGTGCCGCCGCTGCTCCGAGGTCGGGTTCAGCGGGGAGACCGCCAGCGTGGTGACCCCGGCCTTCTCGTACTCGCGCAGCCGCTCGGCGATCCGCCGGGGCGGTCCGAGCAGGGCGATCCGGTCGAGGAACTCGAACGGGACGGCCGCCGCCGCGCCGGCCGGGTCGCCCGCCAGGAACCGCTCCTGGACGAGCGCGGCCTCGGCGCCGTAGCCGAGCCGCTCCAGGTGCCGGTAGTAGAAGTTGCCCTCGCGTCGGCCCAGGCTGACGAACCGGGAGACGTAGTGCCGCACCGGGCCGGCGGCCGTCTCCGGGTCCTCGGCGACCACCGCTGGCACCGAGAGCAGCACGTCGAAGCCGGTGAGGTCGCGGCCGGCCTTGCGCCGGCCCCGCTCCAGCAGGTCGAGGTTCTCGGCGAGCCGCTCGGGCGCGCAGAAGTTCCCGATCCAGCCGTCGGCGATCTCGCCGGCCAGCTCGACGTTGCGCGGGCCGACGGCGGCCAGGTAGATGGGCAGGTCCGGCCGGGCGCCGGGCACCCGGAGGGTGAACGGGGCCCACGGCCCCCCGGCCGGGGCCAGCCGCAGGTGCTCGCCCCGGTAGCTGACCGGCTGTCCGCTCAGCGCCAGCCGCAGCACCTCGACGTACTCGCGGGTGCGGGCCAGCGGCTGCTCGAACGGGACGCCGTGCCAGCCCTCGGAGACCTGGGCGTTGGCGACGCCGAGGCCGAGCACGAAGCGGCCGCCGGAGATCGCGTCCAGGCTGGCCGCGGTCATCGCGGTCATCACCGGGGTGCGGGCCGGGATCTCGAAGACCCCGGAGGCCAAGCCGAGCCGGCTGGTCCCGGCGGCCGCGGCGCCCAGCGCCACCGCCGCCTCGGTGACGTACCCCTCGGCCACCAGGCCCAGTTCGTAACCGAGTTGCTCCGCCACCGGCGCCATCGCCGCGGCCTCGTCGAACACGAAGTAGGCGCCCAGCCGCATTCGTGACCTCCCTTCGTTCGCCGGGTCGTCTGCCGCCGTCGTCATACCGGCCGGTACTCCAGGGCGGACCACGGCGAGCTGTCCCGCTCGGGGGCCCGGACCAGCTCGAAGCCGGTGCTGCCGGCCAGCGCCTTCCACTCGGCGAGGGTGCGCTCGCCGCCGCCGGTGAGCATCAGCAGGTCGAGGTCGATGAGCTTGCTGTAGTCCCACTTGTTGGGCAGGTGGCTGCAGACCTTCTCGCAGATGAAGAGCCGGCCCTCGGCGTTGTCGCCGATCGCGGCCCGGACCTGGCGCAGGACCTGGACGGCGTGCTCGTCGTCGAGGGTGTTCAGGACGGTGTTGAGGACGTAGGCGTCGCAGTCGGCCGGCGCCTCGGTGAAGTAGTCGCCGGCGACCAGCTCGACCCGGTCCTGGACGCCGAACTCCCGCAGCAGCGGGGTGGCGTGGTCCAGGACGGCCTGGCGCTCGAAGAGCACGCCGGTGCCGTTCGGGTGCTTGGCGAGCACCTCGCCGAGGAAGTGGCCGCGGCCGCCGCCGATGTCGGCGATCCGGCCGAAGCGGGTGAAGTCGGTGGTGGCCAGCAGGTCGCCGGCGTTGACCACCAGGCGGCTGCGCTGGAGCATGCAGCGGTCGAACAGTTCGCCGGCCTCCGGGTGCTCGTCGAAGTACTCGTACAGCGGCTTGCCGAAGACCCGGTCGAAGGAGGCCTCGCCGGTGCGGACGCTGTGCAGCAGCCCGGCGTACCCGGAGGTGAAGATCTCGCCGGTGTTGAACAGGGTGAGGTCGCGCAGGCTGAAGCCGGTGGAGGCCAGCGACTCCGACTCGGGGGTGAGCTGGTACCGGCCGTCGGGGCGCTCGGCGAAGATCTCGACGGCCGAGGCGGCGCGCAGGATGCGGGCCAGGATGCGCGGCTTGGTGCCGGTGATCTCGGCCAACTCCTCGACGTTGCGCGGCTCCTCGCGGATCAGGTCGGCGATGTTCAGCTCCGCGACGACGTTCAGCACGGCGATGATGCGCACGCCGTAGAGCAGGAAGAGCAGCCGGTCGAAGGCGGGGAGCTCGGCGTTGTTGGAGACGAACTTCCAGAAGCCGGAGGGGATGGGCTGCTGCTCGGGGGTCTCGTGGGACGCGGCCATGGCGTGGTGGTCCTTTCGGAAAGGGGGCGGAGGGGTCAGAGTTCGATGCGGACGCCGTAGTGGCGCAGCCAGGCGTCCAGCGAGAGCACCGTCTCGACGTCGGTGCGGGTGATCCAGTTCTCCGCGGGCCCGCCGGGCTGGTCGAGCAGCTTGCGGACGGCCGAGCGGTCCAGCAGCGGAGCGACCAGGGACTCGCGGTCGTCGACCGCCTGGCGCAGCTCCTCGACGACCGCCTGCTGGTAGGCGGGGTCGATGGCGATCGGGAACGGGCTCTTGCGGCGCTTCACCACGGACTCCGGCAGCAGGTCGGCGGTGGCGGCGCGCAGCAGGCTCTTCTCCCGGCCGTCGAAGGTCTTCATCGCGTTCGGGACGTTGAAGACGTAGTCGATCAGCCGGGTGTCCGCGTACGGCATCCGCAGTTGCAGGCCGACGGCGGCGGCCATCCGCTCGCTGTGGGCGAGCTGGTTCTCGGCCCAGCGGGTGAGCTGGAGGTAGGTGTACTGGCGGGCGCGGCGCTCGCTGTTGGGCATCGAGTCGGGGAGTTCGAGCTCGTCGCGGGCGTCCTGGCAGCGGTCCACCGCGTACCGGTCGACGTCCAGGCCGACCAGCAGTTCGTCGGAGAGCAGCCCGCAGCCGAGGGCGTGCCTGGCGCCGTGCCGGCGGGCCAGCGCGACCCAGGGCAGCGGCTCGTCCTTGGCCTCCGGGTCGTCGCTGAAGACGTTGCCGCCGAAGACCGAGTCGGCGGTCTCGCCGGAGAGCACCACCCGGGTGCGCTCGCGGACCGCGCGGGAGAGCAGGTAGAGCGAGGTGTTCATGTCGCCGTAGGTGCTGGGCAGGTCGCGGGCGCGCAGCGAGGCGAGACGCACCACCGGGTCCATCAGTTCGGCGGTGTCCAGCACGATGTTGGCGTGCCGGGCGCCGACCAGGTCGGCGACGTCGCGGACGAAGCCGGTGTCCGGGGTGGAGCGGATGACGTCCGGCTTGAACTCCTCGTCGTAGTCGGTGAAGGTCACCGTGTAGGTGTGCTGGGCGGCGGCGGGGTCGGTGTGGCCGATCATGCCGACCATGGCGCTGGAGTCCAGGCCGCCGGAGAGCATCGAGCTGACCGGCTGCTGCCCGCCGGCCTGGGCGCGGACCGACTCGGCGAGCAGCTCGCGGACGGTGGCGATGGTGGTGTCCAGGTCGTCGGTGTGCTCGCGGTACTCCATCCGCCAGTACTGGCGGGTGCTGTGGCCGTCGCGGTCGACCCGCACCAGGGTGCCGGCCCGGACCTTGCGGATCCCCTTGTAGATGGCGTGCTCGGGGCTGCCGGCGTAGGTGAGGATCTCGGAGAGGCCCTCGGCGTCGACGACCGGTTCCACGGCGCCGCTGGCGAGGATCGCCTTCGCCTCGGAGCCGAAGAGCACGCCGCCGTCGACCGGCGCGTAGTAGAGCGGGGTGAAGCCCAGCCGGTCGCGGCCGAGCCAGAGCTGCTCGGAGCGGACGTCCCAGAGGCCGAAGGCGAACACGCCCTCCAGCCGCTCGACGAAGGCCGCGCCCCACTCCAGGTAGGCGTGCAGGGCTAGTTGGGAGTGGCTGTCGCCGGCGGGCCGGTGGCCGCGGGCGGCGAGCTCGGCGCCGAGCGGGCCGGCGTTGGTCAGCAGGCCGGCGAAGGTGATGACGGCGAGCGGGGCGCCGTTGGCGTCGACGGCCGTCGCGGGCTCCCGGGTGGGGACGCCGTCGACGGCCAGGGTCCGGTTGGCGAGCGCGACGTGGCGGTCGGCCCAGAGGTTCTCGGCGTCGGGCCCGCGGTGCGCGAGTGCCGCCGCCATGGTCCTGACCGTGGGGAGCCAGCTGGTCAGATCCCTGGTGTAGTCCACCCATCCGGCAATACCTGACATGCCCTCACTCCTGACGTCGGCTGACTGGGTCGTGCCGATCGTCGGGTTTCCGGCTGGAGAGCGGATCAGGACTGGCTTGAGCCGTACCGCCGCCGAAAAGAGCCCCGACCGCGGGCCCGGCGGGGGTCCGGGTCGCGGTCGGGGCGGTCTGGGGTGGTGCCGGCGGTTGCTGCGGGGTGGTGCGGGTCAGGCCGGGTCGGAGACGTGGCCGCGGGAGTGCCGGGGGAGCAGGAAGCCCAGCAGGAAGGTCAGCGCGAACAGGCCGACCTCGATCCACAGGGTCTGCTTCACCGCGTCGGTGAAGGAGTCCTCCCGGACGGTGGTACCGACCTCGGCGATGGCCGCGCCGATCTGCTTGGCCGCCTGCGGCGAGTCGGCCGAGGACCTGATGTCGCCCTGCAACCTGGCGCAGCTGGCCGGGATCTCGCTCTGGTTCTTGTTGGTCGCCTGGTCCTTGCTGCACGCGGTGAAGTCGGCCAGCACGACGTCCTGTCGGGCGGCCGGGACGGCGGCGGCGGTCAGCGCGGCGCGCACCGGGCCGTCGTTCTGCTGGGCGGCGGTGCCGGCCTGCTGGCCGATGAAGGTGAAGAAGAGGGTGGCGAGCACGGCGACGCCGATCGTGTTGCCGATCTGGTTGACCGCGTTCAGGGTGCCCGAGCCGGAGCCGATCTCCCGGTCGGAGACGCCCGCCAGGATGATGTCGAAGAGCGGGGCGAGCACCAGGCCCATGCCGATGCCGGCCAGCAGCAGCGTGGGCACCAGCTCCATGGACGTGACGTCCGGGCCGTAGTGGTTGACGGTGAGTGCGGTGCCCGCGACGCTGACGGCCATCAGCAGGGCGCCGGCCTGGAGCACCTTGCGGCCGAACTTGGGGCCGAGGAAGCCGCCCGCGGCGGCGCCGCCGACCGCGGTGCCCAGTGCCCAGGCGCCGATGGTCAGGCCGGTGCGCAGGGTGGAGAAGCCCAGGCCGATCTGTAGGTAGAGCGCGAAGACCAGGAAGAACGAGGCCATCCCGGCGAAGAAGATGACGGTGACGACCAGGCCGGCCAGGTAGGTGCGGTTGCGGAAGAGGCTGAGCTCGACCAGCGGGGAGCCGTCCTTGCGGTCCTTGTAGCGCTCGTAGAGGGCGGTGAGGACGAAGACCGGCAACGAGGCGGCCATGCAGACGAAGGTCCAGAGCGGCCAGCCGTGCTCGCGGCCCTCGATCACCGGGGCGACCAGCATCAGCAGGGCGGTCACGATCAGCACCACGCCGACCAGGTCGAGCTTGAGCGGCCGGGGCGAGCGGGAGTCGCGCAGCAGCGGGCCGGTGGCGAAGAAGGCGGCCAGGCCGACCGGGATGTTGACGAAGAAGATCGGCCGCCAGCCCAGGCCGAACAGGTCGCCCTGGGTGAGCACGCCGCCGAGGACCGGGCCGCAGACCGCGGCGAGGCCCATGACCGGCCCGTACATGGAGAGGGCGACGACCTGTTCCTTGCGCGGGAACATGTCGCGGATGATGCCGAGCACCTGCGGGACCATCACCGCGGCGAAGGCGCCCTGGAGCACCCGGCTGGCGATCAGCATCCCGCCGCTGGTGGAGGCGCCGCAGAGGGCGGAGGCGACGGTGAAGCCGAGCACCCCGACGGCGAACATCGTCTTGCGGCCGCGGATGTCGCCGAGCCGTCCGCCGGTGATCAGGATCGCGGCGAACGCCAGCGTGTAGCCGGCGGCGATCCACTGGATGGCCGAGTAGCTGGTGTTGAGGTCCCGCTGGATGGCGGGAGTGGCGACGTTCACGATCGAACCGTCCAGCAGGTTCATGAACGACGCCGACATGACCACGAGCAGGGCCTTCCAGCGGCGGGGATCCGCCGCCTCCTCCGGCTGCTCGGCCGCCGGGGCGACGGCCTCGTCGGTGGTGGACATCCCGGACCTCCAGTTCTGCTGGCCGCGACTGAACGGCATTGCTATGCTGAATGCTGTTCAGCAACCATACGACATTCACTGGGGTGGGGCCATGCCTACGGGCAACGAAAAAAGCCCCTCGACCAAGGGTCGAGGGGCTGTGGTCCGGGGTCCGTCGTCAGTCCGGCGGGGTGTCCTGGCCGGTCATCCGGCTCAGGCCGCCCACCAGGACGTCCAGGCCGAACTCGAAACGCTCGTCGGGCGAGGCGTCGAACATCGGGCCGGCCAGCTTGGTGAGGTTCGGGAAGGCCTCGGCGGGCAGCGCGCCGAGGTACTCGCGGGCCTGGGCCAGCCGGTCCTCGACCGACTTCCCGTCCTTGTCGGCCTCGGTCCACACGGTGGCCTCGTACACCGAGGACTTCACGTAGCCCGACACCAGGTCGGCGGCATAGGCCGCGGCCCGGCCCGGCAGGCCGCCGGCGGTCAGGATCGCGAGCAGCTGCTCGAACACCACGACCGCGTTCGGCCCGGACGGGATCTGGCCGAAGGACATCCGGGCCACCGCCGGGTACCGGCTCAGCAGCTCCCGGGTGTTCCGGGCGAACTCCTTGATCTGCTCGGTCCAGCGCTTCGGGTCGGGCTCCGGGATCGACAGCTCGGCCATCACGCGGTCGAGGGTGAGCTGGAGCAGTTCGTCCTTGTTCCGGACGTGGACGTACAGGGCGCCGGGTGTCACGTCGAGCCGCTGGGCCACCGCCCGCATGGTCAGGCGGTCCAGACCGTCCTCGGTGATCACCCGCAGCGCGGCGTCCACCACGGCCTCCTGGCTGAGCGGCATGCGCATCCGACGCGGCGCGCGCTCCGGCTGCAGCCACGGTGGCGTGGGCACGTCCGAGGCGTTTCCGGCGGCGGGTACAGGGCTCTCGTCCATGGTTTCGGATCCTAACGCCACCCCCTACAGAGACCGGGGGCACTCCCACTACAGCGCCGCTGGAGCCCGGCGCCGGGCGCCCGCGGCCCCTCCACCGCACATCCGGCACGCGAACAACGACGAGCACGCCCTCGGCGTGGTCTGGAGGTCCTCCATGTCGCCCCAAAGGGGTTCCGCAGCAACCGGCCGCCGACTTCGGTGGCTGATCCCCGTCCTGCTCGTGCTCGGCTGGCTGGTGGTGGCAGGCTCCACCGGTTCGTTCCAGGCCAAGCTCGCCGACGTCGTCACCAATGACGGCAAGGCCTACCTCCCGGCCAAGGCCGAGGCGGTCGAGGCCGACGAGCTCCAGTCGCGCTTCACCAACAGCAACACCTACCCGGCCGTCGTGGTCTACGAGCGCACCTCCGGCATCACCGCCGAGGACCGCGCGGCCGTCACCGCGGACGCGGCGGCCGCCGCCAAGCTGCCGCACCTGACCGGGGCGGTCAGCCCGGTCGTCCCGTCCGCGGACGGCAAGGCGCTGCAGTTCACCGTGCCCGTCGAGAACAAGACGGACTGGGTGCACGACAACGTCGAGGCGCTGCGCAACCAGGCCTCCGGGCACCCCGGGCTGACCGCCCACGTGACCGGGCTGGCCGGGCTCTTCGCCGACCTCGGCGCCGCCTTCACCAGTCTGGACGTCAAACTCCTGCTGGTCACCGTGGGGCTGGTGGTGCTGGTCCTGGTGCTGGTCTACCGCAGCCCGCTGCTCCCGGTCCTGGTGCTGCTGGCCGCGGTGTTCGCGATGGGCCTCGCCGCCGCCGTCGTCTACTTCCTGGCCAAGGGCGGCCACATCACGCTCACCGGCCAGAGCCAGGGCGTGCTCTCCGTCCTGGTGATCGGCGCGACCACCGACTACGCGCTGCTGCTGGTCAGCCGCTACCAGGAGGAGCTGCGCACCACCGAGAACAAGTACGACGCGATCGCCCGCGCCTGGCGGGCCGTGCTCTGGCCGGTGCTGGCCTCCGGCGGCACCGTCATCCTGGGCACGCTCTGCCTGATGCTCAGCGGCCTCAACAGCAACCGCAGCATGGGCCCGGTCGCCGCGCTCGGCATCGTCGCCTCGCTGCTCGCCGGGCTCACCTTCCTGCCGGCCGTCCTCGCGCTCACCGGGCGCGGCGCCTTCTGGCCGATCCGGCCGAAGGTCGGCAGCGCCGGTAAGGAGCACGGGATCTGGGGCAGGGTGGCCGGACTGGTCGGCCGCCGGCACCGGACCGTGCTGGCGGCGAGCCTGCTCCTGCTGGTGGTGGCGGCCGGCTTCGTCGGCCAGTTCAAGTCCGACGGGCTGGCGCTGTCCAAGGGCTTCACCAAGACGACCGACGCGGTGGCTGGTCAGGACGTGCTCGGCGCGCACTACGTGGGCGGCACCGGCGTGCCGGTCACGGTGATCGCCAAGGCCGAGACCAGCGACGCCGTGGTCGCCGCGGTCAAGGGCGTCCCCGGGCTCACCGCGGTGAACGTCCGCCCGCCGATCGACGGGCTGGTCTCGATCGGCTCGGTGCTGACCGTCACCCCGGACAGCCCCGAGGGCGACCGGGCCGTCCGTGACCTGCGCACCGCCGTGCACGCCGTCCCCGGCGCGGACGCCAAGGTCGGCGGCTACACCGCCGTCGCGGTGGACACCCGGGACGCGGGCGAGCGCGACCTCAAGGTGATCATCCCGGCGGTGCTCGGGGTCATCCTGGTGATCCTCGCGCTGCTGCTGCGCTCGCTGATCGCGCCGCTGGTGCTCGTCGCCAGCGTGGTCCTCTCCTACGCCGCGACCATGGGCGTCTCCGCCCTGGTGTTCAACCACGCGTTCGGCTTCGCCGGGTCCGAGCCCTGGGTGCCGCTGCTCGGCTTCGTCTTCCTGGTGGCCTTCGGCGTCGACTACAACATCTTCCTGATGCACCGGGTACGGGAGGAGGCGGCCCACTCGGGCACCCGGGCGGGCACGCTGGCCGCGCTGCGGGTCACCGGCGGGGTGATCACCTCGGCGGGCGTGGTGCTGGCCGCGACCTTCGCGGCGCTGTCGGTGGTGCCGATGGTCTCGATGGCGCAGCAGGCCTTCATCGTGGCCTTCGGCGTGCTGCTCGACACCCTGCTGGTCCGCTCGCTGCTCGTCCCGGCGCTCACCCTGCAACTGGACCGGTGGATGTGGTGGCCGTCCCGGCTGGCCTTCCGGCCCAAGGCCGACCTGCGGCCGGTCGAGGACGTCCGGGAGGGGTCCCTGGTGGACTGACCGGGCCCGCGCCGGCCCAGCGCCGGGGCGCGGGCGGCGGGGGGCCGCGGGGGGGCGCGGGGCCGGG